>NZ_JCAMRT010000020.1:0-109657 GCF_059821225.1 Paenibacillus sp. sg306046 | reverse complement strand
TTCGATAGATTCTATCTAGAGTATACCATACAGGAAAATATAGTAACGTTATTTTAGGTTCTTTGTACTAGCTTTTGGTTGTCCACTGTCCGAACTGGAATTTGGACGAATCCGCGCCCGCTCCCTCTGTATAGCCGTCAGGCGCTTTGCGGGTGATGCGGATCGTGTTCGGCGGACCGTTCTGGTAGCCGTTGTAAATAAGACTCCCTCCTGTGCTCAAACCGCCGAAGTACATAAAGCCGTCGAGATTATAGTTAAAGCTTACACCCGTTGTTCCTGCAACAAAGCTGCCGATATAACAATTGCTCTGTGCGCCGGTCTGGCCGTTGCAGCCAAACAGCTTAGGGAAGGTCACCGAACCGTCGCGCGACAAAACCGCTCCGCCGATATTCAGATACCCAAGATTCGTCGGCATCGTGATATTCCCATAAGCATAAATCGACTTTACGATCTTGACGCCGATTAATTGCTTGAAGTCAATCGCTTTGCCCGAATAAATCGACCCTTCAACCGTAATATAATAACCCGCATTAAAGTTCAAATCCTGCGTCGTTGAGTTGCTGACGATATTTTTTTTGAACACCGTATTGTTGTTGATATTGTTGCTGAAGGCTACAAAGCCATTAGCTACAACATCCCCATAAATGATCGTGCCATCGAGATTTCCACCGAAAATGATGTTTTCTCCTGCCGCCACTTCCCCAAGCGTCGTGGAAGTTTGCAGCGTGCTGTTGAATTGAATATTGTTTTTGGCATACATCTGGGTACCATCCGCAAACTTGACGCCATTCAGTGTTCCTGAAAATATAATGCTGCCATGACTATGCAAAATGGCCGCGCTTGAATCCCCTTTGGTGAAGGTCCAATTCGAATTGGTCCGATCAAACACAATATTTTTGCCCGCTACGATCCGGCCGGACGTGTTCAGCTTGTAAACATCGCCCTGAAATTGAATCATCCCTTGGCTGATGATGTTTCCGGATAACGTAATCTCATTATTTTGTGCGACCTCTCTATTAAAGATAAGATCGCCGCCGGACAATATATTGCCGGAAATCGTACCTCTATTAAATTTGTGCTCGAACTTAATATTGCCTTTGGCAATCAGATTGCCCGATTGTACATAGCTGTTAATGTCCTGGCCGCCGTTTGAGCTTGCACGGACAATAATATTTCCATCGGTCATTATGTTGCCGGAAAAGCTCATGCCATCCGCGTACAAGATAATATCCTGCTTACAATAAATGGTGCCGTTCAGATTCGAAGTTGACGCCGATATTGATGCAGTGGAGCCTGTCCCGCACACATTGTTCGTATACTGACTAATATTAGTATACTGGGTCGGCGTTGGCGTGAGCGGGTACAAGGAAGTCGTCGCATACACCGGCTTGCCCTTCCCCGCAGCGTCAATTTGCATATCGAAATGCGTTTTCATTTGATTCGAATAATTCGTAATTCCATAATACTGGAACTTGTCGGCCAGTTTTGTGTTCAGCTCCGTTATGTCCCGCACCCAATCCTTTGTTTTCGCTTTGCTGAGGCTTTCAGTAGTGCTTGTCCCCACCACATCATAACCGAAAATGCCTGGGCCACCACCGCTTGACCCGCTATTATTGCTAGCCGTCTGAATCGGAATCGTAATCTCCGTACGCCGCAGCAAGGTTTCGCCATAGCTGGACTTTCCTTCGATCGCGATCAGAAATCCGTCGCTCGCTTTGGTTGAGTTAAGCTTCAAATCATTTTTGCCAGCCAGCGTGAACGTCGGCTTCACCTGATCCAGCGAATCCTTCCATTGCGCCTCTGTCAGCTTCAGCACCTGCACATTGTTTTCCGCCGCATTTTTCACCAGCCGCTTTACAATGACCGCACCCGATTCCGCCACATAGTTCGCTCGCTCGGCATTGCCGTCATGGATCGAATTGCGCTGGCCTTGCTGCGTGCTCAGGATCAGCGTCGTCAGCCCGACCGTAATCACCATGCCAAGCATGAGAACAAGGATCAAGGCTGCGCCACGCTCGTTTCTCCAAAATTTTTTCATGGTCCCCATTCCCTCACCGTGATTTTTGCACTATATTTATAGTATCATAGACCTCCCCTGAAAGGGTGAAAAAATTGTTTCGCAATGAAAAAGGCTTGACACTTGTCGAATTGTTGGCGAGCATCTTCATTTTGGCCATGATGCTGCTCTCGTTCTCGTATATGTATAATCAATTGTTTTCCGCATCGGCCCGCGAGCAGCGGCGTGACGTTTCTGTAGATATCGCCCGATCCGTCATGGAGCAATTAAAGTCAAGCTTCAGCACAAGCGCAGCAAGCGTCAGCATCTGGTTTCCGCCAACCGATACATCCGCTACACCGCCTGCTCCGAGCGCCGATACCCAGCAGACCGTCAATCTGACCCCGCTGCGGCAAACCGTATCAAGCCCGGTGCAGGCGGCCGTCATTTATTATCCGAGCGCGTCTGACCGTCAGTACGAGGTTCGGATTACAAATGTGCCGATCCCGAACGCGAGCAGCCAGACGTATACGCTTGGCGACGGTACGACTAGCTATACGCTGAAGGTCGCCGATCATTTCTCGCTTATTCAGATTGAGATTGTGCCTGCTTCGACGGGCAGCAGCTACGCCATCCAAAGCTACCTGGACAGGAATCCGTCATGATGAAGCGAATCAGTTCCTGGGTCCGCAATGAAAAAGGATTGACGCTGGTCGAGCTGCTCGCCGTCATCGTCATCCTCGGCATCGTCCTCGGCGTTATCATCATGACGCTTCAGCAGTTGAACACCGGCAATCAGGTGACGTATGCGCGCCAGAAGGCGCAGATCGAAGCGCGGAGCGCCAGCAACCATATGATCAGCAAGCTGCGCGAGCAAAAGTACACGCTGATCGCCCCATCCGGTGCAGCCAGCAACGGGCAGCAGCATCTGTTGACCCTGTACAAAGAAGCCAGCACAACCAACAATTACGTGCGTTATTACGTCGATACGCTCGCGAAGACGTTAAACGTTCAGACCGTGCAAAGCGGCCAGACCGCTGCTCCGGTTGTTTTGCTGCATGATGTTACCGGAGCCAGTGCCTACTTCATGACCGAAAGCGGCCAGACGAGTACGCAGACAAGCAGTCAGGTCCAGGTGAAATATATCCATGTTCAATTTCAAATGAAGCTGCTGCCCGGTCAGAAGGGCAAGGAGCAGTCGTACGATTACAAAACGGACATTACGATTCCCCAGTGGGATAAGTAATGTCCGTTTTTCTACACTGCCCAGCAACTTATTTACTTTAGCTGCGTCTGAGCAGCGGCGTCCTTCGCATCCGTTACCTTTTTCGCCAGCGCGGCATTCAGCGTCTTTGCATAGTCGTTATACAGCGCCCAGCCCAGCTTGTAATCGCCGCTTTTGCTCGCCCAGCCGCTGATGACGATTTGCATGGACGCCATCATCTTGTCGAACAGCAGCGCCGTCTCTGCGTCGTCGAGCTGCTTCGCTACATCGCGCAGCTTGGCGTATCGCTCATTGCTCCGCAGCAGGCGCGCCTCATCATTGCCTTTGAAGCCAGCGATCAGCTCGGTCGTAATCGCATTGTTTTGCATAATTAAATACTGATACATCGCCTTCTGGGATGCTTTGTAAATATCCTGCGTCTTGTCGGCGGTGAAGTCGACATCCACCGTTTGTGTCGTGCCGTTCCAGCTGACTTCTGCGCCCAGCGCTTCAGACAAGCTGCGCAGCGGCACATAAATCGAGCCTTCATAGAACATCACGTCGCCCCGCATATCCGCCTTCTGCCCGTTCATCGTCAGATTGATCTGCGAGAACATGGCGTCGATCCGCCGCCAGGCGCTTTCGGCAAAGGCCGTACCGGCCAGCAGCGTGGACATCGCCAGCACACCAAGAACAATTTTCTTTTTCATGGCAGAACGATCCTTTCTATGGCAAAGTTGCAGCAGGTTGAATTTTCGTTAAGGAGCGGTCTTCAGCATCGGGTAAAAGGAATTGTCCGTCAACGTCGGATCAACCCGCAGGTCGGCAGACGGCGCCGGAATCGCCTCCAGTACGCCGAGCTTGCCCTCATAAGCCGGGGCGGCATACAGGACAAGCTGCAGGTCCAGACTATGCAAGGCCGGGCCTGGGTTCGCCTCCGGAAGGGCTGCCGGTGCTTCGACGGCTCCCGAAGTGCCGGTAGTCGTCGGCTGGGCCGACTTGCTGGCCGTCTGACTTGCGCTCAGCGACCAGGACGCAATCGACACCAACCGCTCTGTTTTTTGCAGACGGCTCATAAACTGCTGCAAGCCATCGTAAGTGCCGCTAAGCTTGAGGTTGACACGCAGCTCCGTAAGCCCGCCTGGCTGCGCAGCCGCGTTTGGCTGGGCGGACTGAGGCTGAGACCCGACAGCATTCGTTTTTGTATCGAGAAAGGTAATCGGCTGCCCACCTGCCGCACTCTGGCTCGGCGCTCCGGTATTATACGTCTGTAAAATGATGCCGGACCCGCCTTCGGCTTGCAGCAGCTCCATCAGAAAACGCGGAATTTCCGGCTCCGTGGGAACACGTTTGAGCAAAGCCGTCACATCGCTATCCTGCACCTTCTCCGGCAATGCCTTCTGCTCCAGCGCAGCCCGCTGCGCCTCCAGCAGAGCGATCTGGGCATCCTCGGCATTTGCTGCAGCAAGCACCGGATAGACCGAGCGGACGAAATAAATACTTAACAGCAGCATGCTTCCAACGACAGCCGATGTCAGGATAATTTGCGGCGATTTCAGCTGTTTTGCTAACTGCTTCCATTGTAGCGATTTGTTCATCAGCATCACCTATGGCGTTGTCATAATGGGTCTGGTTTCAATGAGCACATTGACGACATACACGATTGCGCGTTTTTCAGGCGGAGCAGCCGGAGCGGCAGCTTCCGGGAGCGTGGGCGATGCGGCAGACGACTCATTAAACATCTGCTCGAAGGTGTTGACTTGCTCCCGCGCCTTGCGCAGCTCCTCATCGGTAATAGGAGAGTCTTCAAGCGGACGGTTGCTTGTAAATTGCCGCTCCGGCAGCCGGATGCCATGCTCCTGCTCGTACATCTTGCCACTGATCAGCCAATCCAGCTCAGACAGCAGCTCATCCGATTTCGTAGCGCTCGCCGCCGGCTTCTGATTTTGCGCATTTTGCAAAAATTTTTCCTTCGCATCCGACTCCGTGGAAGGCTTGGTTGCCTGTCCTTCTGTGACCATCGACACAGCTGTCGGCAGCGTTACTTCCTTCTTTTCGACCGAAACGATCGAAATGTCCTTGAAGCTTTTCTCCTGCTTTAACGTTAAGACATAATCAGCGATCTGCTTGAAGTCTGAAAATTCCAACGTAGCCTCCAGCTTCTGGCTGTCCACCACAACCGTCTGCTGCTGCGACTGAGCCGGCGCTGGCAGGGCTGCGGCAGCATCGCTGCTCGGCTCCGCCCTCCTTAAAGTCATCAGCCTTGAAGCCTGGGGCAGCGGCGAGGAAATGACCTTCATCCACGGCAGCCAGTCGATGCGCTTGCTTTCCAGTCCTTTGACCAGCTGCTGCAGCTGCCGGAATTCCAGCGTGCGCGGGTCCTCGACATGCTGTTGGGTCAGCACCTGAATGCGCGCATGCAATTGCTGCTTGTAGAGTGCCTGCTGCTCGGCATTGGACTGCAGCCGGTATTGAAAAACGGCCAACGTTACGAAGGACAAAACAACGGCCGCCGCCGTCACGCTTAATACAGGCCAAAATAACTGCTCGTTACGCGACTTGCGGGGCAGGAGGTTAATATTGTTCATGGCGCCGCACCTCGCAAAGCCAGCCCGATTGTCGTTGCAAAAGCCTCAGGCGCAAATTCTTTCGTACGCAGCGTTCGCTCCCAGACCGCATTCGCCCGCAGCGGGCTTACCTTCATCGACAGTCGATTTTGCAAATATTCCGCGACTTCATCAAGCCGCTTTACGTCCCCAGCCAGAAACAAGGTCAGAAACTCCTCATTTCGGTTGTTCAACGTATATTTATAGAAGTTAATCAGCCTCTCCAGCTCGTGCGCCAGATCGCTGCAGGCTTGCGAAAAGCTGAAATCCCCGGATTCATCAGCCTGCGCCAGCCACGATAACGTTTCATCACTCGCCTCCTCCACCGCTTTATTTTCCTGAAAGGAAACCTGCACATTGCGCGAAATTTTCAACTGGCTGCCGGCAAATACATTCACATCGCAAATGGTATCGTTAATGTCAATCATCAGGCAGGTGCCTTGCGGCTGCTCATCAATGGACTGCAGGCAGCGGAACAAAGACATCGCCTTGATTTCGATGCTGCTGATGCGAAGACCCGCCCGTTTGAACAGCTGCACATAGTGCTCCACCATCAGACGAGGAACAGCGACAAGCATCACATCGCACATTTCCTCCTCTACGGCTTCCTTGTCCGGCTCCAAATTCGCGAACGGATCGTTGCTTTTGCCGCCAAATAGCGAATCCGCCGAGGCAGCCGCCTCCTGAACGGCCAGCAGCTCGTCCTTCGCCGCCTGATCCGGTTTTTGCAGCCTGCTGAACGATTTGTGATTGTTATGGCCGTTCAGCTTGACGAAATCATAAACCGGGTCCTCAAACGGCAGATGAATGCTATGCTTGATCTCAAAATCGATCACCTGGCGCAGCTCTTTCAGCGGAATATCCGGAAACTTCATAAATCGGACCATGACATGCTGACTCGGCAGCGCAAGATTGACCCGGTTTACCCGCTTTTTAAGCCGCGCTTTGGCCGATTGCAACGTACGCACAAGCTCATGCGGCTGCATAATTTTACCGTCCTGCACGGCATCCAGCGGCAGCGGTTCCTGAATACATGAAAGAATCGTCGCAGGCGAGCCTTTCTTTATCGTAAGCTCTGTCAGCTTCACTGCAGAGTCCGTAATTTCAATTCCCAAATAATGACGCGCCGGCGCAGCCCATTGACCGAGCTTCTGAATGTTGAACCGCATACCTGCCACTCCCAACTACATTCGCTTGTTGTCCAGGCGCGAGGAGATCGCGCTCTCTATAATAGGCTAGCATACCAATCAATCCATGAGTCTCCGACAAACATGCAGATGATGCTGGCTAGTGCAATATAAGGACCAAACGGGATATACATGTCCCGCTCGCTGCGCTTCCGTGCCAGGACGGCCACACCGCCTATCGTACCTAAAAAGCTCGCCACAAACAATGTCAATAAAGTCAGCTTCCAGCCTAATACAAGACCGACCAACGCAAACAGCTTCGCATCGCCCATCCCCATCGCTTCCTTACGAAACAGTACAGCTCCGAGCAAGGCAATCGCGACAATTAAAGCAAGCCCGCCGATCATGCCGATGAAATAATGCCATACCGGGAGCGGATGCGAGACCAACCGAAGCGCCAATACGCCAGCAACCCCGACACCCACGATCCGGTTCGGAATGAGCAGCGCCCGAAGATCGGTAATGACAATCGCGACAAGCACGGAAACAAATAACAAGCCGACGCCCGCTTCCCAGCTTACGCCATATTTCCACACGACTGCTGCAAATAGGAAGCCTGTCGCCGCCTCCGCCAGCGGATACTGCGGCGAGATTCGCTGACGACAGTAGCGGCACTTCCCCCTAAGCCGGATATAGCTCCAAACGGGAATCAAGTCCAATGGACCTAGCCGGTGGCTGCAGCTGGTACAATGGGACGGAGGGAATACGACAGACTCCCCTGACAAGGAACGAAGGGCGACGACGTTCAGAAAGCTTCCGATTAGCAAACCAACGATCGCCGCATAACCAAGTATAATTGCCGTCTCCATGACCAGCTGCTCACCTCCTGCTGAATGAAAGAAGGTAACCCGGGAGAGTTACCTTTGGTTAGATCAAGTTTAACTTTAGCTTGCCGAAACGACAACGGAATCGTCGATAGTCCAGCCATTTGCTGAGTAGGTAACCACTACGCTAGTATAGGTAGTAGATGTCGCAGCTTGTTGCTTCTTTGGTGCGGATTTCAGGTACGAGTTGCTAACGAGCTCAGCTACAGTCACTGTTTCCGTCGATCCGGAAGCAGGGCCGCCTGGCTTAGTCACGGTCAAGTACCGGATCGCTGCATCCTTAATGAGCGCCTCGGATTGGGCATCGGCGCTTACCTTCGTGTTCGTAATAATCCCGCCAATCGAAGGCACCGCAATCGCAGCAATAACGCCCAAAATGACTATAACCGCCAGCAGCTCGACCAGCGTCAATCCTTTTTGATTTTTACGGAACAATTTGAGCTTCAGCCTGGTTTTCATCGAACATGTCCCCTTTGCTTCATGAAATTAAATCTATGTGTCATCTCGTAACACCAACAAATAAAGACCTCGACATTATTTCATCGGAACGATTCCATTTTTCATCATTTCGAACGTTGGCAGCATGACAGCAAGCACAATTCCGCCGACGACACCGGATAAAGCTACAATCATCAGCGGCTCCAGCAGCGACTTGAGTCGGTCGGTCATGGAGTCAACATCGGCCTCATAGAAGTCAGCGACCTTCTCCAGCATCGCATCCAGCGCGCCGGACTGCTCGCCGACAGCCATCATCTGCACCACCATCGGCGGAAACAGCCACGACTGGCGAAACGGATCAGTAATCGACCGACCTCCAACCAGCCCTTCGCGCGCGTCCTCGATTACTTTGCCGATCACAACATTGCCGGTAACGCTGGATACAAGCGATAAGGCTTGCAGCATGGGAATCGCAGCTGTAAACAGTGAGCTGAACGTTCGGCTGAAGCGGGCGATCGCCTGCTTGTGCAGCAGCTTTCCGAAAATCGGAATGCGCAGCTTCACATTGTCGATCCAATATTGTCCCTTCGGGTGACGCTTGATCAGCGCAAGCAATAAACTTGGCATAATCGCAAGCAGCGGGATCACATACCAATACGCAACAATCGCATCGCTCACCGCAATCACCATCCGGGTCGGCAACGGAAGCTCCAGGCCCATGGACTCAAAGCTCGACACATAATTCGGAATAACGAACAGCATCATCAGCGTAACGACAATAACCGTCAGCACAGCCATCACGATCGGATAAACCATCGCCGACTTGACCTTCTCCCGCGTGTAATGCTCCTTCTCATAGAAGATAGCCAGCCGGTTCAGCATGTCATCCAGATTGCCGCTTAGCTCCCCCGCCCGCAGCATGTTAATGAAGATACCGCTGAAGACAGTCGGATATTTTGCCGCCGCCTCCGACATCTGGGTGCCCTGCTGCATACTGGATGCCACATCCGCCAAAATAACGCGAAATTCCTTGCTCTCAGCCTGCTCCGACAGCGCCTTGACCGAATCGACCATCGACACGCCCGACTTGTACAAGGTTGCAAGCTGCCTGCAAAAAATCGTAAACTGCTGAACCTTGATTTTCGGCCCGCCAAACTTAATTTCGCGGTGCAGCAAGCTTTGACTCTGGTCAAATAGCTCAGTGATCCAGAAGCCCTTGCGCTTCAGCTCGTCCATAGCCTGCTCGAACGAGGGGGCCTCCAACGTGCCTTTGAACGGCATGCCGTTATGATTCACCGCTTTGTACATGAATTTAGGCATAGCCGTTCCACCCCCATCTGCCGTTCATCTGCTAGCTCAGCTCTGCAAATCCGAACAACGCTTCCTTGGCCGCCTCCAGCGAAACGATTCGCTGCTGGACAAGCTCGCGCAGCACCATATCCATCGTCACCATGCCTTGGGCTCTGCCTGTCTGCATCACGGAACGAATCTGATGCACCTTCTCCGAGCGGATCAGGTTTGCAACCGCAGGCGTGTTCACCAGCACCTCAATCGCTGCTACCCGTCCCTGGCCGTCGCCCCGCGGCAGCAGTCGCTGCGCCATCACGCCGAGCAGCACGGAAGCAAGCTGGACGCGAATTTGCTGCTGTGCCTCCGGCGGGAAGACATCAATAATCCGGTCGATCGTCTGGGGCGCATCAGCCGTATGCAGCGTGCCGAAGACGAGATGGCCTGTTTCCGCAGCTGTGATCGCGGTCGAGATCGTCTCCAGATCGCGCATTTCCCCAACCAGAATCACATCAGGGTCCTGACGCAATGCCGCTCGCAGCCCGGTAGCGAAGGACGCCGTATCGACGCCGATTTCACGCTGATTCACAATACACGACTTATGGGTATGGACGAATTCAATCGGGTCCTCCAGCGTGATAATGTGGTCGCTGCGCGTGCGATTAATGTAGTCCAGAATCGCAGCAAGCGTCGTTGACTTTCCGCTCCCCGTCGGTCCGGTGACGAGCAGCAGCCCTTGCGGCTTCTTCGCAAATTCCAGCGCCATCGGCGGCAGCCCCAGCGCTTCCATCTCCGGAATCCGTGAAGGAATGAGCCGGATGGTCAGCGACACGTGGCCCTTCTGATGGAAGGCGTTCACCCGGTACCGCGACACGCCCTCGATGCCATACGACAGATCCGCATCACCCTTGTGCATAAACTGGCTGAACTGCTCCTCGGACATCAGCTCACGGGCCATGCTTGTGCATTGCTCGGTCGTAAGCAGCCGATCGTCCACCGATTTGAGCGTGCCGTGAATGCGGAACTTCGCAGGAGATCCCGTGGTAATGTGAATATCCGAAGCATTTTTCTCGGCAGCAAGTCTCATGAGCTCAACTAACAGTACCATACCAACCTCCTCTCCCGCCTAAAAAATAGTAGAATGTACCCACGATTATAGGAAAATAAACCTAAAATTTCAATACATTCATTATAACTTAAAAATAATAAGCTAGTGGCGTTTATTAAAATTATTTAATAACTTCCCAGAACACGAATCACTTCAGCAACCGATGTCTGGCCGCTGACGACCTTATTCAGACCGTCGCGGATGATCGGAATCAAGGTTTGCGTCTCGGCATAAGACTGGTAGTCGCTATCCGGCCGTTTCTCCAAAATCATCGACTTCAGCGTCTCGTCGATCGTCAGCACCTCATGAATCGCCAAACGTCCGCGATAACCGGTGCGGCCGCATTCGACGCAGCCCTCGCCCTTGCGCAGGCTTACGAACGGATAGCCGTGATCCTCCAAATATTTACGCTCCTCAATCGTCGGCGTATGCTCCACGCTGCACGATGGGCAGATTCGCCGCACGAGCCGCTGGGCGACAATCATTTTCACCGAGGACGCGATCAAGAACGGCTCGACGCCCATATCAATCAGCCGCGTCACCGTATTGGCCGCGCTGTTCGTATGCAGCGTACTTAACACCAGATGCCCTGTCATCGCCGTACGGACCGCGATCTCAGCCGTCTCCATATCGCGAATTTCCCCAATCATGACGATATTGGGATCTTGACGCAGGATGGCCCGCAAGCCCCGCGCGAAGGTCAGTCCGGTTGTCGTATTCACCTGAATCTGATTGACGCCCTGCAGCTGATATTCAACCGGATCTTCAATCGTAATCACGTTGATATCATCCGAATTGAGCCGGGAAAGCGCGGAATACAAGGTTGTCGTTTTCCCGCTGCCGGTAGGTCCGGTAATCAGTACGACGCCATGAGCGTTCTGAATGCCTCGCATAAACTGCCGGTAATTGCTCTCCGACAAGCCAAGCTTCTCAATGTCGGTCAGCGCGCTGCCGAGATCAAGCACCCGCATAACGACCTTCTCGCCGTGAATCGTCGGCAGCGTCGAAATCCGGATGTCCACCTTGCGGAACTCATTTTCAATTTCAACCCGGCCGTCCTGAGGAAGTCTGCGCTCCGCGACATTCAGATTGGCCATAATTTTGATCCGGGCGACGATAACCCGCTGCATATGCGGGGGCAGCGAGCGCTCCGTCCGCATCACGCCGTCCACCCGGTAACGAATACGCAAAGCATCCTCTTGTGGATCAAAATGAATATCGCTCGCGCCGACCTGGACGGCTTGAATAATGATCTGGTTGACGGTTTTCACAACCGGGGAATTTTCATCCTCGATCTGGGTCGTAATTTCTTCCGCCTCGCGAGTCTGCAAAATTTGGCTGATCTGCTCAACCGACTCCTGCAGGCCATAATAACGGCGAATCGCCCGCTGCAGCTCTTCCCGCGCAGCAATCGTCGGCTCGATCCGCAGACCTGTACTCATCCGCAGCTCATCAATCGCAAAGTAATCCAGCGGATCGGCCATCGCCAAAACCAGCTTGTTGCCGTCCACCCTGACCGGCAGCACCTGGTGCTGCTCAGCGATACGCTGCGGAATCAGATTGATGACCTTCGGTTCAATTTTTTGCCGGAACAGCTGGATGTGCGGAATGCCGAGCTGAAACTCCAGCACCTCGATAAATTGCTGCTCAGTGATGTAGCTGCGATTGATCAGAAACTCACCGAGCCTCATCTTCGTTTCCCGCTGCTCCTGGAGCGCCTTGGTTAGCTGCTCTTGAGTCAGAAGCCCTGCTTCAACCAACAGGTCGCCAATCCGCTTGCGAGGAGCCATATGTATTCCCCCTGTTGAGCTTCGCTCAAAACATATATAAATGAAAAACCGACCTGTGCCAGCTGCACACAGATCGGTTGCGTTGCTTGCTCACGACCAACACAGTGCGAAGCCGGGCAACGCTCCTTCGCTTTCTGCATTCGTCTTTACCGCGTATGCTTTACACTTATTTAAGCACACGCCCGTTAGTATCGTCAACGACATTTTAGACCGAACTAACTACATTTACGTCATTTTTCGACAAAAATCAACATTCTTTTTTACACAAAGGGAGGGTGCCACGTTTTTTTCTTCCAGCCCAACGAATAGCCTGTAATTTGCAGCTCCCGATTGAGCAAAACGTCCACGCCAAATGGCAGCCGATTGCCGTACCAAAACCGTACATCCCGCCACCGGACTAGATAACCTCCATGCTCCTCCGCGCACGATACATGGATCTGCTGGGCAAATTGCAAAAAAGCGCGCGCCCCGTCAGCCGCCTTGCTCGCCTCCACCATCAAGTCAGGGTGCTCCTTCGTATACACATTTTGAATTTGCAAGCGCCGTCCGGTCACATACCCGGTATAGTAGCAGTTCGGCGTCTCCGCGACAAATTGCCACCGCAGCCAGTTCCAGCTCGGAATGGCCTGACAGCCGTCAACAAGCCCCAGCTCCCGGCGTACGATCCGGACAACCCAGTCATGCTGCCAAAGCCTGCAGCCGATATAGGCCAGCGTCAGCCCGTAGAGAGCCAGCAGCACACCGCCCGGATGAGAGCCGCCCAGCAGCCACCAGCCAAGTCCTGCCGCATGAATGGCGAACAGAAACGGCTCGAATAACGCCAGCACGTCCAGATGCTGCCAATCCCGGGATAACGGACGAAAACACTGCACACCGTACGTATTCAGCCAATCCAGTAGCACATGCAGGCAAACCGCCATCGAGGTCCAGGCTATGATCAGCCCAAGCTGCCCTTCCATGCCAAACAGCCAGCTGACCGGCAGTCCAACGATAAACGGCCAAATCAGTAAAGCTGGCAAGGAATGCGTGACGCCGCGGTGCATGCTTAAATAGGCGGAATAACCGCGCAGCCTGGTTACCGTATCCAAATCCGGCGTATGCGAGCCGATCAACGACGCTGCAGCAATCGCCTGGATAAGTGCCGGAGGACCTGCCGCCACATCGGGATGCAGCAGCGCCAAGCCAGCCAGCGTAGCGCCAAACAAAAGATGACTTCCCGTATCCATCAATCCTCCTCCTGCTTCTTCGGATGTAGCCGGATTTCCTGCTGCTGGGCATTATGGACCTGCGAACCCGTCGTTTCCCGTTGAACCCAACGCTCCTCCGTATTCAACCAGTAAAACCATTGCTCCGGCCGCTGACGAATCATCCTTTCCAGCAGCCGCTCAGCTTCGATCAGCAGCTAGTAAAGTGTCATCATCAACTGAACGTAATACGCATAGCGGATACGCCGATGCTCCCGCTCTGTACGCTCCGGCAGCAGCGTGTGCAGATTATGGCAAAATCCGTTATCCCAGCCCCGTGCCCGACAGCAGCAGGAAGCCGGCAGCTGCCAGTCGGCACAAGCACACGATCACCCAGCCGGGCAACCAGCCTGTGAATCGGGCAATCTGCTTTAGCCGTCCGCTTTCACCTGCTTGCGGCATAACAAGGAATAGACCAGGTTCACTTCTTCGATGGTATGCAGATGCACGCTAGCACAACCAATCATATAAATAAGCTGTCGTTCGGCAATGTAAGCTGCGATACCCTCCCACAGCAATTGAATCGCCTTGCCATCCCGGTAGGCGGGATCTATGCAGCTTCGTCCAAGCTGCTCTACATCATCGGAGCTGCTTGCCAGCATAACCGCCAGCCGCATGGGCTCCTGCTGTACCTGAGTTGCCGTAACCGTTAGGCTCATCGTCAATACGCCCTTCTTCAACGAAGTGATCCACCTCCCTTAGCCTAGCAGACGATTATTTTTGCTGCGTTTGCTTGTTGTAAAGCTTTTACGAAGTTACACGCATCCGGTATGGCTTCAAAAAAACGCCCGCTTACAGCTTGCTTGGCCCCTTAGCTTCGGCTGGCAGCATGCTTGGCTAAGGGTTTGCAGACCGCAGCTTGTTCACAAAAAAAGAACCCGCCCCTGACGGACAGATTCTTTACTGGTTGACTGATGGCCTTACCGTTCAGCAGGCGGTTATGCCACGGCTTTTGTTTCCACTGGTTCACTTATATGGATTCAACTGCGCGCAGCGGAATGTCGAGCCGAAAGTGATCGGCTGCCAAATACGACTGCGGGTGAATCGACTGCGCCTCACGCAGCAGCTCATCAGCCGCATCGTCCTGGTAGCGGGAGCTGATATGAGTCAGCACAAGCCGCTGAACACCGGCCTCCGCAGCAGTCCGCGCAGCATCCATCGCGGTGGAATGATCATACCGGACCGCCATTTCCTTGCGCGCTTCGCTGAAGGTCGCTTCATGCACCAGCAAGTCCGCATCGCGGGCCAGCTTGACCGCATTGGCGCATGGCTGGGTATCCCCCAAAATAGTGACAATGCGTCCCGGCTGCGGAGCGCCTAGAAATTCGCCTGCAGCCAGCTCCCGCCCATCCGGCAGCACAACCGGCTGGCCTTGCTTGATCCTGCCGTACATCGGTCCGGCCGCGATGCCATGCTGCTTGAGCTTATCCGCCAGCAGCTTGCCGGGCTGGGGCTTCTCAACGATCCGAAAGCCGAAGCTGGTAATCCGGTGAACAAGCGGAGCCAGCTCGACTCGAAACTGCTCATCCTCAAATAGTACCGTCACATCCTCCTGCTCCTCAAACTCCACAATGCTCGTCGTGTAGCCGAGATGGGAGTCGCTGACGCGCAGTGACGTTTCGATAAATTCCCGAATGCCGCGCGGTCCGTAAATCGTAAACGGCGACTCTCCGCCCTGGTAGGAGCGGCTGGACATCAGCCCGGGCAGGCCGTAAATATGATCGCCGTGCAAATGCGTAATAAACAGCTTCTCCAGCTTGCCGATTTTAACCGGCGCACGCAGCACCTGATGCTGCGTCCCCTCGCCGCAATCAAACATCCAGTACACATTTCGCTCGGCCAGCAGATTCAGCATGATCGAAGATACGTTTCGCTCTTTCGAGGGCATCCCCGCCCCTGTGCCGAGAAAATAAACATCCACTTTCTATCAACTCCTTCCTTGCGGACCTCCAGGACCACGCCTGTTTAGAACGAAAGAGCAGGGCTTCGCCCCACTCCTTCTACCTGCATATATGTTGCTCACAATTGGGCTTGTTACTCTGCGAGCTCTCTTTTTTTGATCAGGCTGCTCCGTTACGCATTGAAATAACGTGCCTGCGGGTGCGCAAATACAATGGCCGACACCGACGCTTCCGGCTCCATCATACTGCCTTCCGTCAGCTCAACGCCGATATCTCCCGGATTCAGCAGCGCAAACAGCTGCTGCTGGTCATCGAGATTCGGGCAGGCCGGGTAACCGAACGAAAAGCGCTGGCCGCGGTATTTGGCGCCGAATCGCTCCTGCATCGTCATTTCCGCTGGGTCCGGGAATCCCCACTTGTCGCGCATCAGCTGATGCACCCGCTCAGCCAGTCCTTCCGCCATCTCCAGCGCCAAAGCCTGCATCGCATGCGAGCGCAAATAGTCGCCTTTATCCCGCCACAGCGCTGCCAAGTCGCTGACGCCATGACCGGCGGTTACAACGAGAAACCCGACATAGTCCATTTCTCCGCTATCCACCGACTTCAGGTAATCGGCCAGACACAGATGCGGCTCCTTCTCCTGACGCGGGAAGCTGAACGTTTGCAGCACCTTGGTCTGATCCTGCGGATCGTAAACAAACACTTCATTGCCGCTCGACTGCGCCGGGAAAAACCGGTACATGCCGTGCGCCTTGATGATCCCTTCGGTTTGCGCCTCGTGCAAAATGCCGTCGACCGTTTCTTTCAGCTGCACCGCCTTCGGATCTTTGGCGGCCAGCAGTTGATCGACCTTGCCCTTGAGACCGAGATGGTGACCAAGCAGCATCTGCATATTTACGTAAGGGATCAGATGATTAATCGGGAAATCGCGCAGCACATGACGCTCCAGATCAGGCGGCACCTGCACCGGCAATGTCCGGTCCACATTGGACGTCTTCACGCGGGTCAGCGCAGGCATCGTCTCTTCCTTGCGCCCGGCTTCCTTCACATCGGACTCCATACTTTCCCGCAGCTCGCGGATTAGCTGCTGGCGATGTGTCGGATCGCTAAGCTTGTTCGCCAGGTCAAGTCCGTCCATCGCATCCTTCGCATACAACACGATGCCATCGTATTCCGGCGCAATCCGGGTTTTCGTAAATTTACGCGTCAGCGCAGCGCCGCCTACCATAATCGGCACATCAATGCCCGCCGACTTCAAATCCTGCGCCGTTACGACCATCTGCTGCGCCGACTTGACCAGCAATCCGGACAAGCCGATCACATCGGCTTTCTCTTTGCGGTAAGCTTCTATCAATTGCTCCGGCGGCACCTTGATGCCCAGGTTAATAATTTTATACCCGTTGTTGGACAAAATGATTTCGACCAGGTTTTTACCGATGTCGTGTACGTCGCCTTTGACTGTGGCCAAGATGATCTTGCCCTTGACGGCACTTTCAGATTTCTCCATAAATTGCTCCAGAAACGCAACGGAAGCCTTCATGACCTCGGCGCTCTGCAGCACTTCGGCTACAATCAGCTCGTTGTTGTTGAACAGTCGTCCAACCTCTTCCATCCCGCGCATCAACGGACCGTTGATGACCTCAAGCGGCGCATACTTCTTGAGCGCCTCCTCCAGATCAGGAAGCAGCCCGTCCTTCGTCCCTTCCACAACATAGGAGCCGAGACGTTCCTCCAGCGTCAGGTTGGAAATTTTTTCTTTCTTCTCGACTTTTTTCGTCCGGAAGTGGGCTACGAAGTCAGCCAGCGTCTCGTCCGTCGTATTGTAGATCAGATCCTCAGCAAGCTTGCGCTCCTCTTCGGGAATGGACGCGTAACGCTCCAGCTTTTCCGTGTTGACGATCGCGTAATCCAGCCCCGCCTTGGTACAATGGTACAAATAAACCGCATTCAGCACTTCGCGACCTGCATCAGGCAAGCCGAAGGAAATATTACTCAAGCCGAGAATCGTTTTACATGCCGGATATTTGGCTTTGATCAGCTTGATGCCTTCAATTGTTTCCACGGCAGACCCGATGTACTGCGGATCACCGGAACCAACCGGGAACATATTCGGGTCAAAAATAATATCATGCGGCTTGAGGCCGTATTTACCGGTCAGCAGCTCGTAGGCGCGGTCGGCAACCTCGACTTTTGCCTGACGGCTGACCGCCTGGCCGCGTTCATCAATCAAAATCATAACGACCGCTGCGCCGTATTTATGAATCAGCGGCACAATACTTTCGAACTTGCTTTCGCCATCCTCAAGGTTAATGGAGTTGATAATCGCTTTACCTTGGGAATACTTCAAGCCCAGCTCGATAATGTGATCATAGGTGGAGTCGATCATAAGCGGCGCCTTCACCTTTTTGGACACAAAGCTCAAGAAGTTTTCCATCGCATACGCTTCATCAATGTCCGTATCCTGCAAGTTGATGTCGATAACATGCGCCCCGTTTTTAACCTGGGCTCTGGCAATTTCCGAGCCTTCCTCAAACTTGCCTTCCTTAATCAGCCGCTTGAATTTACGTGAACCGGAAATGTTCGTCCGCTCGCCGACCATAATCGGGCGGTTTTCATCCTCCAGATACACGGTCTCGATCCCTGATACAGCGGGAGGATGTGTACCGGCCTGCTCACGCGGCTTGTAGGCGCTTAGCGTTTCCGCCATCGCCCGAATATGGTCCGGCGTCGTGCCGCAGCAGCCGCCTGCAATGTTTAGCCAGCCCTGCTCCGCAAATCCGGCAATTTTTTTAGCCAAGGATTCCGGGGACTCATGATATTGTCCATTCTCATCGGGAAGCCCGGCATTCGGATAACAGCTGACTGCCGTTTCCGCGATATCGGACAATGTACGGATATGGTCGCGCATGAACTCCGGTCCAGTCGCACAGTTCAGACCGATAGAGATCGGCTCCAGATGCTCCAGCGAAATGTAAAACGATTCAATATTTTGTCCGGCCAGCGTTGTGCCCATCGGCTCAATTGTACCGGAAATCATTAATGGCAGCTTAATGCCGCTCGCTTCAAATGCGTTCCGAATGCCGATACTGCCGGCCTTCACGTTTAATGTATCCTGAGACGTCTCCAGCAGCAGCGCGTCTACACCAGCCTCGATTAATGCAAGCGCCTGCTCGTAATAGCTGTCCACCAGCTCTTCGAAGGTTACTCCGCCCGTAACGGACAACGTTTTGGTCGTCGGCCCCATCGCCCCTACAACATAACGCGGCCATTCCGGCGTGCTGTATTTGTTCGCGGCTTCAATAGCAAGCTTCGCTGCTTCCAGATTGATTTCTCTGGCCTTTTCGGGAATATCGTATTCAGCCAGCACAACGCTTGTCGCGCCAAACGTATTCGTTTCGACCATGTCCGCGCCCGCCGCAAAATATTTCTCATGGATCTCGCGGATAACATCCGGACGAGTAAGCACCAGCATCTCATTGCAGCCATCCAGCTCTTCCCCGCCGAAATCAGCTTCCGTCAAGTCTTCCTGCTGAATCATGGTGCCCATGGCCCCGTCTAAAATCATTATTTTTCGTTTAAGCTGCTCTTCGAGGCTTAATTTCGTCATCTTTCCAGCTTTCCCCTTTCTCTTCTGCCGATCTGGTCGCATCCGACAAGCCCGTCCGTTTGACAGGCGATCAAGCGCCCTATCATCGCGATCCGCCTAAACACATGCCACTGCGATTGCAACCAGAAGCCGTCCTCACGGTGAGAACGAGCAAGCCTTGTTCGTTCATGGACATTTTAAACTTTAGTTTAGCAGAAACATGACATGATGAAAAGAAACTTGTACAAAATTTGCATAATCCATATAAAACAAATCGGATTTATGTGTATTGATTGTCGACAGACAAGCCAGTTTCTACTATAATACAAAGTAGAAGTAACTAAGTATAGGGAAGAGGGATTACCGATGGCAGAAATTCGCATCCGCAATACCGAAGAACGCATCCAAGGTGAGGAACAGGTGCGCGCCTTTTTGGAAAAACAGGAAGTGCTGTACGAGCACTGGAATACGGGTAAGCTGGCTCCTGAGCTCAAAGACAAGTTTGTTCTTTCCGACGAGGAGAAAGCGCAAATCCTCTCCACCTTTGATGCCGAAATTCGCGATCTTGCTGCCCGCCGCGGTTACCAAACGTGGGATATCGTCGCTTTGTCCGACGCAACGCCCAATCTGGACGATGTGCTTAAAAAGTTTGAGCAGGTTCATACCCATACGGAAGATGAAGTACGCGCGATTACAGCGGGACGCGGGATCTTTATTATCAAGGGCACGGATGATGTCGGCTACTTCGATGTTGAGCTGGAAGCAGGAGACGTTATCTCTGTTCCGGAGTATAAGCCTCACTTCTTCACATTGATGGACAACCGCCAAATCGTTGCTGTACGCCTGTTCATTGAAACGGAAGGCTGGATTGCCCATCCGTTTGCAGATGATTCGTTTCAAAAAGCATAACTCGAACTGCTCCTGCTCCACATTCATTGAATGTGGGGCTTTTTTGTTGCTTTCGGCGGCATCGAAAAAATGAAAAAAGCGGCATCCTGCTTAGTTTGCAGAGGATGCCGCCATGATGACTTACAGGCCGGTGAGAATTGGCTCAATCTCGCGAAGCGAGCGAATTTCATGAACCGGACGAATCTCTCCAATCAGCTCCAGCTCGTGGCGATTAATCCACATATTACGCATTCCGACTGTGTTAGAGCCCAAAATATCAGTCGTCAGCTTATCCCCGATCATCACGCCTTCTTCTGGAGCAATCTGCAGCTGTTCCATCGCATGGTGGAAAATAGATGCAGCAGGCTTCCCTTCACCGAACTCGCCGGAAATAATAATATGGTCGAAATAAGGCGCCAGCGCAGGGACGCCTGCCAGCTTTTCCTTTTGCAGGTCCGGTGAGCCGTTGGTCAGCAGCAGCAGCTTGTACTTGGCTTTCAACTGATCGAGCACCTCAAAGGTTTCCTCATACACAATCGGCCGTTGTCTGCGCTCGGCTGGAAACAGCTCCGCCAGCTTTGCGCCCAGCGCTGCATCGTCGATGCCAAGCGCCAGCAAGCCGCGTGTCCAGGATTCCTTGCGATAGCCGGGAGCCAATGCCTGCAGCTTGCGGAATTCCTCTTGCTCTCCTTGTGTAAAGTTCGCCCACAGACCCTCAAACGGATTGATGCCGATCATCTTCGTGAACGCAAATGTGTCGAACGTCTCATACAAAGCTCTGGCCTCCCGGCGCACTTCCTCTTCAAGGCGAGCCGGATCAATGTCCTTATAGTTCCGAGCAGCTTCCGCACAGGTCGCTTCAAACGCTTCCTTCACACTACGGTCATCCCATAGCAAAGTGTCATCCAAGTCAAATAAAACGGCCTTGATTGTCATCGTTGTGCTCCTCTTTCTTATGCTTGTATCGTTGTAGGTCAGGCTGGTTAAGCTTTTGCGTCCTGTTTAAGCTCAATGCCGTTTTTCGTTGCAAATTCGGTCAGCTTTTCTTTCATCGAATCAACCGGCATTTGATGAAACACTTTAGAAAATGCCCAGCGGTTTCCCTTTGGCTTGAGCGTCACTATAATCGTATCTTTGGCAAACACAATGTCCTGAATTTGCGATGCATCCATTACGCGATCTCCGCCAAAACGTCGTGAGGCAATGGACGACTTGCTCACTTTAAGAAACGGTCTTCGAACCCAATACATCAGCAGCGCCAGCAAAATGTAGCTGGCCCCGGTTACCCAATACATCGTTTCCTGCCCAGGAATTTGGCTAAAGGTTACAAAACAGAACACTCCGGTAGCTGTCAACAGCATCGGCAGGAGCCAGCTGCGCCCTTTGAAGGTCACGGAGCCGTCCGTCGACTTAACCGCAGTGCTGGTGCTGCCGCTTTTATTACGCTGCGCTGATAATTTGGTATTTTTGCGCACCATACGTTCCCACTTGCGAGATGACATCGTTTAATCCCCTTATCCTTATGCACGTCTTATAGTTCGCGGCGAAACTTCTCAATAAAACGGTACGGGTATTCAGAAGGCAACGCACTGACCTGATCCAGCCGATTCCAGTGATCATCAGAAAGCTTCCAGCCGGTTGTCCCCATATTATCCTCATATTGACCCAACGTACGCGCGCCGAAGATTGGAGAAGTAATGCCAGGCTGATGAATCAGCCAGTTCAGAGCAATCTGAGCGGGCGACTTGCCGGTTTCTCTTGCAACGGCCAGCAGCTCGTCTAAAATACGGAAGTTTTTATCCGTGCTGCGCAGCTCCCATCTGCTTTCCCCGGCTTTCGCCGCCAGCCTGCCTTCGCTTGGCTCGACTCCGCGTTCATACCGCCCTGTCAGAAAACCGCCGCCGAGCGGCGCCCATGGAATAATCCCAACGTTTTCCTCCAGACAAAGCGGGATAACCTCACGATCCATCTCACGGCTGACCAGACTGTACTGCGGCTGAACGGAAATAAACCGCGCATAGCGGTTAAAATCGCTGATCCCTAACGCCTTCATCAATTGATAGGCGAGAAAGTTCGAACAGCCGATATAACGTACCTTGCCGCTGGAAACCAGATCATCCAAGGTGCGCAGCGTTTCTTCGATCGGTGTCAGGTGGTCCCCGACATGAACCTGATACAAATCAATGTAATCGGTTTGCAGCCGTTTCAGGCTGTCATGAACCCCATCCAAAATATGCTTGCGTGACAGACCGCGTTCATTGACGCCGGAACCGACAGCCATTCTGACCTTAGTCGCCAGTACGATATCAGAACGGCGATGGCGGATCGCTTTGCCGACGATCTCCTCCGATTTACCTGATACGTACACGTTAGCGGTATCAATAAAATTGCCGCCCTGCTCCAGGAAGCGGTCTATCATATGGATGGAGTCGCTTTCGCTCGTTGAAGAACCAAACGTCATCGTACCTAAACAAAGCTCAGACACAACAAGACCGCTTTTCCCCAAAATCCGATAGTTCATGCCGACCCCCGCCCTTTACTTCTTCTCGTCATCCTCATCCACAAACTTGATATTGTCGAGTTGACTGCGCAAGGAAGATTTGAACGATTGGATATATTTGGCTCGCAGCTCGTTCCGCTCCTCCAGTTCTGACTCGGTTAATCCTTCGGCCTTCGCTTTGCGGGCCAGCTCATTAATCCTTTTGACTGTTTCATCGTGATCCGCTTCCTGCATACTGATCCTCCTTGCCCCTTCCTTGTCCTGAATAGCTCAAATTATACTTTGACATTCCGGGCATGTATTGTCAAGAGAAGGCTTGAGGAGATCGGAAATCACGAACGTTCGCGCTTTTAAGGAAGCAGCAGCTTTTGACCGGACCGCAAGGAGGAATCCTTCATTCCGTTCAACTTTTTTATTTCATATATATAAACCTGAATGTTCACATCAGGCGATTTATGTGCCGAAGCGATCCTCCAGAGCGTGTCCCCGTTGTTTACAACGATCGACATCTGTGCTTTCGTCTGTGGACCTGCCGCATAGGCGTCCGAGTGATCAAGCAGCATCGTGATCAGGAAGCTCGTCAGAAGCAGCACCCCAAGCGCAGCAGTTATGACAGCAACACGCTCCTCCCGCGTGGCCCTCCTGCGTAAAGCTCTTTTTCTGTCGGCGCCATAACCTGTATCTTGAAATGCAATGGTTTGAATCATCTCGCAGCCCCCCCAAACATTCGTTCTGTCTATATCCTAAATTATCACGAACAAACGTTTGCGTCAATCGTTTTTTTCGAACTTATGTTTGTACGAACGGTTATTCTGTGATATACTTCGACATAACGATTCCCTATCATTGGAGTGATACGATGAGCAAAATTTCTTCTCGCCAGCAAGCGATTCTTAACTTCATCAAAACAGAAGTAAAAGATAAGGGCTACCCGCCTTCCGTCCGTGAAATCGGCGAAGCGGTCGGACTTGCCTCTAGCTCCACTGTCCATGGCCACCTGGAACGACTTGAGAAAAAAGGTCTGATCCGACGCGACCCGACGAAACCGCGGGCGATTGAGATTTTGGACGGCGCATCCGGTGACGGAGCATTTGCTGTCGCCGTAGCCCGCGTCCCGCTGATCGGCCGGGTAACAGCTGGCGTTCCGATCACGGCAACTGAAAATATCGAGGATTACTTCCCGCTGCCTACGCATTTTGTCGGCGAGCATAACGTGTTTATGCTCAGTGTTATTGGCGAAAGCATGATTGATGCCGGCATTCATAACGGCGATTATGTCATCGTTCGCCAGCAGCAAACGGCCAACAACGGCGATATCGTAGTTGCCATGACCGAAGAAGATGAAGCAACGGTCAAAACCTTCTACAAAGAAAAAGACCATATTCGCCTGCAGCCGGAAAACCCGACGATGGACCCGCTGCGGTTAACGAACGTCTCCATTCTCGGCAAAGTCATCGGCGTATTCCGCAATATTCATTAACTCGCTTCCGCCAAACGCAACAGCCAGGTTGACAGAGCGTCTGGTTTCCGATCACTATACATCCGTTCGCCAAACGACAAAACCCGTCAGACTGTCACCATGCTCCGGTGATGCAGCCTGACGGGTTTTTAACTGTCCATGAATTTTCAGGCGGCTAGGGACTAACAAACTTATCCCGTACCCAGCGCAGCAGAGCAATCACAAAATGTCTGGATCATGCTCCTGCGCCAGCCGCTCCTGCACAGCCTCCACACTTGCCCGGTAATAGTCGGTCGCCAGACGACTTTGAAACCCGCAGGCGCGGTACAAGCTGCAAGCCGGTTCATTGCGGCTGTCAACATCCAGCACAAGCCATGTCGCGCCTGCCGCCCGAGCCTCCTGTTCCATTAAACCAAGCAGCTCCCTTCCCAGCCCAGTCCGCTGACGGGCAGGATGAATGCCGAAGCCATACATCGTAGCTTCAGCTTCTTCTAGCAGCAAGCCGCAAATGCCCGCCAGCTCGCCGTCTGTCATCGCTGCATACTCCACCCGATTGGCAGAAGCGATTCCGTTCTCAAAGCGAACCAATCCTTCCTCTATCCTGGTATGAAATACAGCATTCGACAGCTGGGCAAACGGCTGCAAATCTTCACCTGGCTTGATCCTGCGCAGCGAGATTCGCCCCGTCCCTTTCGCGTTCGAACTCATTGATCCAACTTGGCGACAAAGCGTATATTCCGTATAAGCATAGACTGCTCCCAGCCGCCGCAAGAAGGAATGGGCCGCCGTTGCTTCGGGCGCGGTCAAAAACAACAGCTCCCTGATCTGATGCTGCGCCAATAAATGTGCCGCCTGCGCGACCAAAGCGGTGAAATAACCGCGGACTCTGCTCTGCGGACGCGTAAAGCCGGACAATTCCGCTTCATCCAAGCCCGGCGCAAACAAGCTCACAAAGCTGGCAAGCTGCCCTTGCTCCTCCATCAGCAAATAAGCGGGCATATCACGCTTGCTATTGAAGGAGGTATCCAGATGCACGGGAATTTGGAAGCCGTCCGCTTGCTCAGCCTGCGCGTGAAGCAGCCGGACTTGCTCCTGCTCGGTTTCACTCAAACTTGCCTGGACCCGAAGAATCGCGTTCGCCATCGTGTCCACCGCCCTTCCTCATTTGCTTTGACTGCTCCTGCATTCAACCTGTCTGCACCCAAGTAAAATTCACCCGAGTCCGTCCAAAAATGAGCAACCGCGTGCCGTAACATAAAAAACGGGCGTCCGGTTTCCCGAACCCCCGTTACTGCGTCAGCTTTTAATACAACGTTAAATACTGCTCTCTCTCCCAAGCGTGTACCTGCGTCCGATAGATGTCCCATTCGATTTCCTTCAGCTCAACGAAGTGAGCCAAGGCGTGATCGCCCAGCGCATCGCAGATGACATCGTCGCGAAGCAACTCGTCAAGCGCCTGCTTCAGGTTAACCGGCAAGCTTGGAATACCTTGCTCCTCCCGCTCCTCTTCGGACATCACATAAATGTTGCGGTCCGTCGGAGGCGGCAGCTGCATTTTGTTCTTGATCCCGTCCAAGCCGGCCTTCAGCATAACCGCAAGCGCCAGGTAAGGGTTGGCTGCCGGGTCCGGGTTGCGAACTTCCACGCGTGTGCTAAGACCGCGGGATGCCGGGATGCGGATCATCGGGCTGCGGTTGCTTGCCGACCAAGCTACGTAACAAGGCGCTTCGTAGCCTGGTACGAGACGCTTGTACGAGTTGACGGTAGGGTTCGTAATCGCAGCGAATGCACGCGCATGGCGCAAAATGCCAGCCATATAATAACGGGCCGTCGCACTCAAGCCGAGCTTGTCGCTTTCATCGTAGAACGAGTTTTCATTGCCGCGGAACAGCGACTGGTGCGCATGCATCCCGGAACCGTTTACGCCGAACAACGGCTTAGGCATGAAGGTCGCATGCAAGCCATGCTGACGGGCAACCGTTTTAACAACAAGCTTAAACGTTTGAATTTGGTCGGCAGCTTTGATAGCATCGGCATATTTGAAGTCAATTTCATGCTGGCCAGGAGCTACCTCATGGTGGGACGCTTCAATTTCAAAACCCATTTCTTCCAGCGTCAGCACGATTTCACGACGGCAGTTCTCGCCAAGATCGGTCGGCGCCAGATCGAAATATCCGCCCTGGTCATTCAGCTCCAGCGTAGGGTTCCCCTTCTCATCGGTCTTAAACAGGAAAAATTCCGGTTCAGGTCCAACGTTCATCGCGGTATATCCCATCTCCTCGGCTTCCTTCAAGGCAGCCTTCAGGATGCCGCGGGGATCGCCAGGAAACGGACGCCCGTCCGGCAAATAAATATCGCAGATCAGACGCGCTACGCGGTCTTCCGTCACCCAAGGGAAAATAACCCACGTAGACAGATCCGGATACAGGTACATATCGGATTCCTCAATGCGTACATAGCCTTCAATCGAGGAGCCGTCAAACATCATTTTATTGTCCAACGCCTTTTCCAGCTGGCTGACCGGAATTTCGACGTTTTTGATCGTTCCAAGAAGATCGGTGAATTGCAGGCGAATAAAGCGGACGTTCTGTTCCTTTGCAATACGCAAAATATCTTCTTTGGTAAAGAGTTTATCCGTCACTGTAAAATCTCCTCCTCAGTATACAATCATAAGATCGGCAGAGCCTGGCTCTACTTTCTGAAAAACCTGGACAACTCGCCTTGAATCAAAGATACGGAATTGGGACGCTTGCCCCCGCCCAGCAGCTGCTGCTTGAGCATTTTGTGCAGCTGGGAATCCGTCAGCTCGCGCCGCTTAACCTCGGATTGCTCACTGACAATGGTGGCCTCCTCCGAATCTTTGTCGACGGGCAGCAGCACCTGCTTGATGCCGGCGATATTTACGCCCTTTTCAATCAAATCCTTGATCTCAAGCAGCCGCTCCACGTCGTTAAATGAATACAAACGCTGATTGCCGCCTGTTCTTGCCGGTATGACCAACTCATGCTGCTCGTAATACCGGATTTGTCTGGCTGTCAAATCAGTCAGCTTCATCACGATACCGATTGGAAAAAGGGCCATATTTCTGCGGATATCATCACCCATGACCATCACCCCTAACACAGAAAAAACCTTACTCTTATTGTAGCTTCGATCCTAAAAAGTGTCAAGTTGTGTTAGGTTCGTGAAATATGTAAGCAATGATTACAATAAATTACGGTCCTTCATCGTTTGCAGCGCCGTCAGCACACCCAGCTTGCAATGCGAATACGTCAGGCCGCCTTGCATATAAGCTATGTAAGGCTCGCGGATCGGCGCGTCAGCCGACAGCTCCAGGCTTCCGCCCTGAATAAACGTGCCTGCAGCCATAATGACGGGATGCTCATAACCGGGCATCGCCCACGGCTCGGGAACTACATGTGAATCAACCGCCGCTGCCTGCTGAATTCCCTGGACAAAGGCAATCAGGTGCTCCGGCCCGGTAAAGCGGATCGCCTGAATCAGGTCCGTACGCGGGTCGCTCCACTTCGGATGTGTAACGAAGCCCAGCTCCTCAAATACCGCCGCTGCAAACACCGAGCCCTGCACCGCTTGTCCGACCAGATGCGGGGCGAGGAACAGCCCTTGAAACATCGCTCGCAGCGTACCTAGCATCGCGCCGACTTCACCGCCGATGCCCGGCGCCGTCAGCCGGTAGGAGGCCAGCTCAACCAGCTCGCGCCGTCCGGCAATATAACCGCCGGTTGATGCCAGCCCGCCGCCGGGATTTTTAATCAACGAGCCTGCGATCAGATCAACGCCCGCCTCTGTCGGCTCGGTCAGCTCCGTAAATTCACCGTAGCAATTGTCCACGAATACGATCAGGTCGGAGCGAAGCTCCTTCACGAAGCGCACCATGTCCCCGATCTGCTCCACCGTAAACGAAGCGCGCCACGAGTACCCCCGCGAACGCTGAATGCCGATCACCTTCGTCTCAGGTCTGATCCGCGCAGCGATGGCCGGCCAATCCGGAGCGCCGTCGGCGGACAAAGCGACCTCCGCATAGCCGACACCCCAATCCTGAAGCGAGCCTTGTCCATCCCCCGGCTTGCCGATCACCTTGTGCAGCGTATCATACGGCCGCCCGGTAATCATCAACAGCTCGTCCCCCGGGCGCAGCACGCCAAACAACGCCGTGCCGATCGTATGGGTGCCGGACACAAAATGCGGACGCACCAAAGCCGCCTCCGCGCCAAATACATCCGCGTAGACGAGATCCAGCACCTCGCGTCCACGGTCATTGTACCCGTAGCCGGTCGAGCCGGAGAAATGATAATCGCTCACCTTATGCTTCTGAAAAGCGCGAATCACCTTCCACTGGTTGCGGTCAACCACACGGTCGATGTCTTTCAGTCTGCCTTCAATAACCTGCTCGGCCTGCTCCATCCAGGCCAGCACCTGCTCATTAAACATGCTCCGTCGTCTCTCCCTCGTTGTCTCCATAAGCTTGCTGCTTCGCGTCATAAGCAGCAAGCGCGTACCCCAGCTTGTCATACTCCTTGTCGTTAACTCTCACCGTAAACAGCAGATCCTCGCCGTCCACTTCTTGCTCCAGTACTTCGCCGACGCGGTAAACCAGCGAAATGACATCGCCCTTCTGAGCCGGAATACGGAACAACCGGCTGTCCCCCATCACCTGCTGCTCCAGCGCGGCGACAACTGCAGCCAAATCACGCTCCTCGTAAGCGGATATGCGCAGAAATTCACCGCCGGTCGTCAGCAGCTCCTTTTGCCCGGCAGAAAGCAAGTCCGCCTTGTTAAACAAGGTCAACCGGTCCTTGCCATGCGCGCCCAGCTCCTCCAGGACCTCATCCACCACACTCATCTGGATTTCCATCATCTCCGACGAACTGTCCACGACATGGACAATCAGATCGGCTTCATTCGCTTCCTCCAATGTCGCACGAAATGCGGCAACCAGATCATGAGGAAGATTTTGAATAAAGCCGACCGTATCCGTCACGACGATGTCCACCCCCCCGGGCAGTCTCAGCGCCCTTGACGTTGGGTCCAGCGTGGCGAACAGCTGGTTTTCGATGTAGACGTCGGCTTGCGTCAGCTGGCGCAGCAGCGTGGACTTGCCTGCATTCGTATACCCGACCAGGGCGACCTGGTAGACGCCTGTTTTTTTGCGGCGCTCGCGGTGCAGCACCCGGTGACGCACCACCTCTTGTAATTGACGCTTCAGCTCGCTGATCCGGTCGCGGATGTGCCGACGGTCCGTCTCCAGCTTCGTTTCTCCCGGCCCGCGTGTCCCGATGCCGCCGCCGAGCCTGGACAAGTTTTTGCCATGGCCGGACAAACGCGGCAGCAAATAGCTCAGCTGCGCCAGCTCCACCTGAATAATGCCTTCCCTTGTTTTAGCCCGTCCGGCAAAAATATCAAGAATCAGCTGGGTGCGGTCGATAATTTTCACGTCCAGGTACTGTTCCAGGTTACGCACCTGCGCCCCCGACAGCTCCTGGTCGAAAATCGCCGTATTCGCGCCCAGCTCCTCCAGCTCACGCTTCAGCTCCTCAGCCTTGCCTTTGCCGATAAACCACTTCGAGTCGGCGTATTCCTTGTTTTGCGCGAGGGTGCCGAGCACCTCTACTCCTGCGGTTTCAGCAAGACGAATCAGCTCAGCCAAGGAATAGGCCGGATCATAGTTTTCCTGGCGCTTCAAGGATTGGGTCACCAGGCTGACCAATACGGCTCTAGCCTGGTGATCCGGCGTTACCTCATGTACGGCTCTCTTCATATAAATTTGGACGTCTCCTTTGGCGGCTTGCGGTCCAGCTTCACGTCCTCAGGCCGAATCATCATCAGATCCTGCCTGGACGGCTGCATGCCTTGCATATTAAGCAGCCGGACGGCATGGTTGCGCAGCGCCTTCTCGATCAGATTGCGCACGAACCGCGCGTTGCTGAACGCGATCTCCAGTTGATTTTTTTCATGCATAATTTGCTGGCGGATTTTCAGCTCCGTAGACGGATTAAGCGTATATTCGCGCTCCTTGACCATCAGCTCGGCGATCTGCATCAGCTGGTCAACCGTATAATCCGGAAAATCCAGCTGAATCGGAAACCGCGACGGAAGCCCTGGATTCGTCTGCAAAAACTGGTCCATCTCGTCGGAATAGCCGGCCAGGATGAGGATGAATTGATTTTTATGATCCTCCATGGCCTTGACGAGCGTATCAATCGCTTCCTTACCGAAATCTTTTTCCCCGCCTCGCGCCAAACTATACGCTTCATCTATGAACAAAATGCCTCCGATTGCCTTCTTCACCAGCTCGCGGGTTTTGAGCGCCGTATGCCCGATATATTCGCCCACCAGATCGGCGCGCTCCACCTCGATCAGATGCCCCTTGGACAGCACGCCCATCGTCTGGAACAGCTTCGCCACAATGCGGGCAACCGATGTTTTTCCCGTCCCTGGATTGCCCTTGAAAATCATATGGTACACCTGAGCTCCCGCCGCCAGCCCCGCCTCGGCGCGCAGGCTTGCGATCCGGAGCAGCGCATAAATTTCAAATACCAGCTCCTTCACATGGTCGAGACCGACCATCTGGTCCAACTGCTTCATGATCTCGCCAAACTGCCCCTGCTGGGAAAGGGACTTGCCCTGAAACATCGCTTCCGGATCAGCGGCCAGCGCGGCGACAGGCTCAGGGCTGCGCAGCACGACATTGATCTGCCGGGCGTTTTTGGTGATCTGGATCTGATCCGATGGCTGTACACGTCCGCTCATGCGTTACATCACCTCATCTTTGGTGTTAATGTATACGCGCAAGCTGGGCGGATTGTGTCTGTTTTATTTGTCTATTGTACCCTTCGTCACGCTTTTTTTCAAAAACGGACAGACAGCGCCGCCAGCACCTGTTCCAGGCTTTGCTCCTCCATAGAGCCGAGACGCAGCTGATGCAGGCCAAATTGAAGCTGAGCGGTGACCTCGTTCGGCACGATCACGCAGTGCATGCCCGCTCGCTGCGCAGCCAGCGCTCCGTTGGGCGAATCCTCGAAGGCAACTGCAGCCTGCGGAATGACTTCAAGCGCCTCCAGCACAGCCAGGTACAGCTCAGGGTCCGGCTTCACCTGTCTGACATCGTCACGAGTTCGAATGGCGTCAAAGCAGTCCAGCAGCCCGTAAAACGCCAAGTAGCCGGTGACCCAAGCCCGCGTCGAGCTGGACGCCAGTCCGATTCGCAAATCAAGACGCTGCGCCGCTTCCAAATAAGCTCGAACGCCGGGCCGGACGTCGATTGCCGCCATGCTGGCCTCATAACGAGCTTTGCGCCTTGCACGCGCAGTCTCGCGGTCATAAGACCGTCCAAGCTGACGCTCCAGGTCGTCGTACGGATCAAAAATACCCGGACCGGTCCCGATGCAAGCCCCCCATACATCAAGCGTCAGCTCGCGGCCATGCGAGCGGTACATGTGCCGGAACGAGTCAAATTCAGCCGATTCCGTATCCAGAATCAGCCCATCAAAGTCAAACACAACCGCGCGAATCATTCCCTAACTCCTTCCGCAGCTTCATAAAAAGCTAAAAAAACGGCGGAGGCTCAGCATGGCGCCAGTCCTCCGCAATTGATGTGACTTCTGTTCATTTCTAGTCCTAAGTTCCAGTCACCGTTTCTCATCCTTCTTCTCTTCTTCCTTGTCTCCGGACGTCAGCCCGCGTGTCGATTCCTTAAATTCCGTCAGCGTGCGCCCGACCGCTCTTCCGAGTTCAGGCAGCTTGGATGGACCGAACAGCAGCAGGACAACAACCAAAATAAGCAGCAATCCGCCGATCCCAATATTTAATGGCAACTAGCTCACCCCGTTTCTTGGAGTACGTTTGGTTAAATTATACCATAAACGGATCAGGCGCGCACTCAGAGCAGCGGGCCATGTCCAATCGCATACTGCAGCTTGTCCAGCTCCCATTTGACGATCGCAAGGGTTTCCCGGCTGCGATGCCAGGCCATCAACAGCGCCTGGGAGTCCATTGGCGCAGCTACAGGATCGCGGTAGCCGAGGTACCTGGCTATATTGAGCGCCCGCACGGCATGGTACCGATGAGTAATAATGGCCGCGGAGCTCCACCCTTCCCGCTCCATAATCGCTTGACTGAACTTCAGGTTTTCATAGGTGCTGCGCGATTGCGGCTCCAGTTCAATGCGTTCCCCCGGAACACCTTGTCTCATTAAATAATTACGCATGCCCTCCGCTTCACTTAATGGCGCGTCCGCCGTTCCATAACCGCCGCTGACAATAAAGCGGCTAAGCTTGCCGTCCCGATACAACTGAACGGCGCGGTCAAGCCGTTCCCGGAGCGCCGGGCTCGGCTCTGTTTGCCACAGTGCGGCCCCTAAAATAATGCCTACTTCAACCGGCTGCTTCACCTGATCGGGCAGCGTCGCCATCCGCCACTGCAGCGTGACGATCCAGCAGACGCACAGCAGCAACGCTGCGGCCGTCCACAAGGACAGCCGATTGACAAAGCTTCTTTGTCCAGCGGACGCAGCCGCTCTGTTTCCCCGACGCTCAGCCTGTTTCCTGCATCTTGCTTGCAGCTGTTTGTTCAACCTTACTGCTCCTGTCTCCTGTTAGCCAGGCTGGGATGCGGAGAGGAATGTGCCCACGGTCCGGAAAACCTCCGGAGCATCAGGCTCGAAGCACAACATGTGCCGGGATTGGGCAAAATAGACAAGCTGCTTGTCCCCCTGCAGCCGATTATAAATATACCGGGCGCTGCGGGGATGCACGATCTGGTCCAGCTGACCCTGGGCAACGAGCGTCGGGATGGACACCTTGCCCAGCTCCTGTTTCTTGGCATATTGCGCCAGCTTCATAAATTGCACGGTCGCAGGCAGCGGCACCCGCTTGACACGCCCCCAGTGCTCCCAATCCTGCGCCCGCACCCGCCCGACGAAATCGCGAAGCAAACGCAGCGGGCTGAAATAAATCGCCGCCGCATTCAACAGGACGAGCCGGCGGACCGGCAGCCGGTTAGCCACGTAGGCTGACAGAAGACCGCCCATGGAAAATCCGACCACATCAAACGCCGCATAATTCCGGCTCATCTCCCGCGCTTCGCTGACCGCCGCGTCCAGCCAATCCTGCCAGCCTACCTGCCCCAGCTCCAGCAGCCCGGAAGCATGGCCGGGAAGCAGCGGCACATGGCAATCATAGCCTTGAGTCCGCAAATAATCCGCTAGCGGCTCCACCTCAAACGGCCCTCCTGTAAATCCGTGCAGCAGCAGACAGCCTCGTTCCTTCACCATCCCTCTCTCCTTCTTACTAGACGTTATTGAAAAGCTCCTTGTTCCATAACCGCTATGTATCGCTCGAAAATAAATCGTCACTGAAGCTTGGATCAAAAGACACTTGCCGATAGAGCCTGTGTCTTTTCAGCTCATTCGTCATGCAAACAGCTGAAAGCAGCGTGAGTAGCTTCACGCTGCTTTCCCGCTTGCTTATTTTTCAGTGATCGCAATCGACTGGATCACGATTTTTTCTTTTGGCTTACTCGGCACCTGCTCGCCGCCAGCTTCAACCGGTGTGGCCGCAATTTTCTGGATCGTGTCCATCCCTTCCGTTACCTTGCCAAAAATCGTATAATTCGGCGTTTTATTCAAGTTTTTCACACTATCCCCGCTGCCGATGAAAAACTGGCTGCCATTGGTGTTTGGCCCGCTGTTGGCCATCGCGACAACGCCAGGCTCGTATTTGCGCGTTGTTTTCAGCTCGTCCTCAAACTTGTAGCCGGGACCGCCTGTTCCATTGCCGAGCGGATCGCCTGTCTGAATCATAAAGGATTGAATCACCCGATGAAAGACAACTCCGTTATAAAAGCCTTCCTTGGCCAGGAAAACAAAGTTATTGACCGTTTTAGGCGCTTCCTTGGGGTACAGCTCAATGGTAAACGTTCCTTGGGAAGTCGTGACCGCTGCTTTGTACGTTTTGGCCGTGTCAATCGTCATCGCAGGCGGGGAGGTCCAGCTTTTCGGCTTCGAGGCTTCAGCTGGCGCCGGTGTGCTGCTGCCCTGCTGCGGCTGCTGCTCCGTGGCTGGCTTCTGGCCGCAACCGGCCAGCAAACCGGCCAGCAGTACAGCAGACATCCCTAATCCCAGCGTCATGCGCAATCGTTTTGTTGTCATTCGTATCGCTCATCTCCATCATATCATGTAGTTGCTCTGGCAAAATTATACTACAGCTGCTCAGGAGAACCAAATGCTGGCGTGCAGTTTCGCCTGCGCAGCCTTTACACGGCTGCTCGTTTATCTGGGCTGCGCCGGAGGCGTGGCCGGCGGCGGATTGACTGTGCTGCCGGTGCCGGTGCCAGTCCCCGCACCGGCTCCACCGCCTGTGCCGGTGCCAGTCCCTGCACCGGCTCCTCCGCCATTGCCGGTGCCAGTCCCCGCACCGGCTCCTCCGCCTGCGCCGGTGCCAGTCCCCGCACCGGCTCCACCGCCTGCGCCGGTGCCCGTCCCTGCACCGGCTCCACCGCCATTGCCGGTGCCAGTCCCCGCACCGGCTCCACCGCCTGTGCCGGTGCCAGTCCCTGCACCGGCTCCACCGCCATTGCCGGTGCCAGTCCCCGCACCGGCTCCACCGCCTGTGCCGGTGCCCGTCCCTGCACCGGCTCCACCGCCTGCGCCGGTGCCAGTCCCTGCACCGGCTCCGCCGCCATTGCCGGTGCCCGTCCCTGCACCGGCTCCTCCGCCTGCGCCGGCGCCCGTCCCTGCGCCGGCTCCACCACCAGTGCCGGCGCCCGTCCCTGCACCGGCTCCTCCGCCTGCGCCGGTGCCCGTTCCCGCACCGGCTCCTACTCCGTTGCCCGCACCGACACCCGGCGCATTTTGATCACCCGTACCGGCGCCATGCCCGTCATTCGGCAAGCCGGGAACACCCGGCGCCTCTGCTCCACCGGTGACGACGACGCTGACGACATTTGAGCGCCCGCCAGATACATTACTCTCCGGGTCAACCGGCACGACCGCATATTGATACGTATCCGCTTGAATCGCGCTGATATCGTTTACCTCCGTCACCGTTGTCGAAGTAATCGGCTCCGCCGGGAAGTCCGTCATCTTGCTGTCCTTCCGGAATACCTGGTACGTCATGCCTTCGCCGATTCCGGTCCAGCTCAGCTTCACTTTGCGCTCGGCGACGACATAGTCGCCCTTGAGATCGCCGATCGTTTTCGGCGGCTCCTGCAAATCTTTGACGCCCTCCGGCTTCGTAAACTTCGTCATCGGCTTTTTGGCCAGCGCCTTCTGCATCACTTCTTTGAATATAGCCGCCGGAGCGCCGCTGCTCATCGACACATAATGCTTCGTATCGGTTTTGTCAAAGCCCATCCATACCGCCGCCGTCCATTCGGGCGTGTAGCCGACAAACCACAGATCGCGGTTGTACTTCTCCAGACCCTTCAAATCCAGCTGCGTCGAGCCGGTTTTTCCGGCTACCGGACGCTCGAATTTGGCCGCTGTCCCGGTTCCCCCCGGCTCCAGCACCGTCTGCAGCATCTGAGTCATGCTCCACGCGGTTTTCGGACTCCAGACGGTCGTTTTTTGCGGCTTCACCTCGACGCGCACACCGGTATCATCGGTAATTTTGTTAATCGCATGCGCCGTCACAACCGTTCCGTTATTCGGAAATGCGGAGTACGCCTGCGCCATCTGCAGCGTCGTCACTCCGGTCGTCATCCCGCCGAGCGCAATCGCCAGATTGCTGTCGCCCTTCGCGTCAAACGGAATGCCCAGCTTCGACACATACGATTTCGCCTTCGCCACGCCAACATCATTCAACACCTCGACCGCCGGAATGTTGGCCGACCGCTTGATCGCGTCGATCATCGTCACCTCGCCACGGTACACGCCGTCCCAGTTGCGAGGCGAATAGCCGTTGAAGGAACGCTGCTCATCCTTAAGCCGGGAATACGGGCCGTATTTCCCCAGCTCGATCGCCGGAGCATACGAAATGAGCGGCTTGAATGACGAGCCCGGCTGCCTCGGCTGCATAATCGCCCGGTTCATCCCGCGAATCTGGTAATCGCGCCCGCCGATCATCGCCACGATGCCCCCGTCCGTATTGTTCACAATGACCATGCTGCTCTGCATCTTTTGCTCCGGCCCGTCCTTCTGGAAAAACTTCGCGTTCGCATACGTTTGCTGCATAATCGTTTGCGCATTCGGGTCCATGTTCGTATAAATGTTGTACCCGCCCCGCAGCAGCTCATCCTCCTCCAGGCCGTGCATCTCCTGCGCCTCACGCAGCACGTAGTCGATGTACGTCTGGTACTGCTCCTTCGCTCCGCCATTCAGCGGCGTATAGTCCTTCTCCGCCGCCTCGGCCCGCTGCTGCTCGGTAATGTAGCCTTGATCCGCCATCAGCCGCAGCACGACGGCCCGGCGCTCCTTGGACTTATCCGGATTATTGACCGGATTGTACGTATTTGGCGCTTTCGGCATGGCCGCCAGCGTCGCGACTTGCCACACCTCCAGCTTGCTCAGATCGCTTTGCCCGAAATAAGCCTTCGACGCCGCCTTGATGCCGTAAGCCCGGTTGCCGAAATAAATCCGGTTCAAATAATACGCCAAAATTTGATCCTTCGTATTGTTGCGCTCCAGCGCCATCGCGATGGATACTTCGGTCGCTTTACGGAAAAACGTCTTATCCGAGCTGAGAAACACGTTTTTCGCCAGCTGCTGCGTAATCGTGCTGCCGCCCTCGACCATGCTCCGGGCCACAACGTCCTTCACAAGCGCACGACCGATCCCGAACAGGTCGATCCCCGCATGCTCGTTGAACCGTTTGTCCTCCGTCGCAATAAACGCATCCTTCACGAGCTTCGGAATTTCCGCTTCATCCACGCTTTCCCGGTTTTCCACCTTCAATGTCCCGATTTCCGCCCCGCTCAGATCGTAAATATGCGACGCTTCGCTAAACTCAAGCTTGTTGATATTGGCCTTGTAAATACTCTCGCCGTCCACAATAACGAAGATATAGACACCCATCGCGCACAACGCCGCCAGGCTGCCTGTAATAAACATCGCCAGCACTATTTTTCCGAAGCTTGTTTTTTTCTTCTTATTCTTCCCCTTGCCCTTGGCTCCGGACGAGGATGCTTGCTGCTTCGGCGCTTGGCCCGGTGTCTGCTTGCCTGCTCCCGTCATGCCCCGACTCCCTTTCTGTGTCTGTTTGACTGGATATTAACCTGAAGGTGGCTCAACTCAAACAAAGAACAACCCAGCACGGGTTGCTCTTCGTGGGTTCGTATGAAAATAGACGCGGATGACCCGCGAAAGGTTGCTGCCGGACGCGGGTAGCCGCGTTATTCCCCGGCGTTTTCTTGCTGCTGCATCAGCGAAACGGCCCGTTGCGGCGTAAAAGTCGATATCGCATGCTTGTAAACCATTTGCTGGCGGCCTTCGCTGTCGATGATAATCGTGAAGTTATCGAAGGCGCGAATCACTCCGCGGATCTGGAATCCGTTCGTCAGGTAAACGGTGACCGGAATGCTTTCCTTGCGCAATTGGTTTAAAAAAGTGTCCTGAATGTTAATCGACTTGTTCATGAATGGGCCTCCTCAGTAATGGTTAACGGTCCAGATTAAGTTTAGTTGCTATTATACCACGAACGGCCTGCAACTGGGTAGAAAAATCTTCCATTTCACTCACGTCCACCCATTCCATATCCTTCATATGACGAAACCAGGATAACTGCCTTTTGGCAAAATGGCGGGTATTTTTTTTCAGCAGGTCCGTTGCTTCTGTCAAGGTCAGGCGTCCATCCAGATGAGCGACGATTTCCTTGTAGCCCAGCCCCTGCATGGACAACGCGGACGGATCGACGCCTTGTTCAAGCAGTGCGCTGACTTCTGCAACCAGGCCCTGCTCAAGCATAAGATCAATACGCGCTTCAATACGTTTATATAGTATTGCTCTATCCATTGTCAACCCGACGATACATAACCGGTAAGGCGAGGTCCGGTTTTGCCGGGGCAGCTGCTCGGACGTGCGTTCCCCGGTCGTATGGTAAACCTCCAGTGCGCGGATAACCCGGCGAATATCGTTCGGATGCAGACGTTGGGCCGAAGCCGGGTCTACTGCTCGCAGCCGGTCATGCAGCACCTGCGTGCCCTGCCGGTCTGCCAGCTGCTGCATCTCCTCGCGGAAGGCTTCGTCCGAGCCGCTCTCGCTGAACTGGAAATTGTAGCACACCGATTCGATGTACAAGCCGGTCCCGCCTACAATAAACGGCAGCTTCCCTTGACCGTTCAGCTCATGGATCAAAGGAACGGTGCGCTCCTGAAATTCAGCCACGGAAAACGGTTCATTCGGTTCATGAATGTCGATCAGATGATGCTTGACAAGCGCAAGCTCTGCCGGAGACGCCTTGGCTGTTCCGATGTCCATCCCCCGGTACACCTGCATCGAGTCGCCGGAAATAATTTCCGCATTGTAAAGTCCGGCCAGCGACAGGCTCAGCTTCGTCTTGCCCACAGCCGTCGGTCCGACCAGCACAAGCAGGCGCGGCGCGGCCATGTCTTCTTCTACAAACATCGTATCACTCCATACGCAATTTTGGTGGACGGCCGCCGTTCCACGGCAAAGCCAAGCCGCTCAAATTCCTCGCTGTCGCGATGCTCCTTGAGCACAACGGAACGAACGGCTACCCGCTTGGCCTCGCGGATCGCTTCCACCGACAGCGCCCGGTCATCCGCCAGCCCGCGAATCGCGCGAATCGAGGACGATTCCGTAATCGGCTTGCGGAACATCGGGTCGAAGTACACCACCTCGCAGCTGTTGTCAGGCTGGGCCTGTAAAAACGCCAGATGGTCGGCCGTCCGCACCTCAATCCGCCGCAGCGCTTCGGTTAAGCCCGGCACGTCGGACTCATAGGAGCTGACGCCCTGGGCCAGCAGAAACCCCGGTACAGGCGCGCTCTCCAGCGCCGTAACCGATCCCGAGGCTCCTGTGGCGAATGCAAAAACAATGGCATCAGAGCCAAGACCGGCCGTACAATCGACGACCCGGTCGCCCGGTATGATGCCGCATAGCTCCAGCAGCGGGTCGGACTCCCCGTTCAGCAGACGCTTCACGCGGATGCTTGCTGTGCTCGGATGAAAAAACAGCGGCTGGCGGCTGCCTGAATGGTATTCCAGACGCTGCTTTGTAATGACCAGTATATCCTCGTCGCCGAACCGCTCGCGCAGCTGCGCCAGTGTCATCTGCCGCCGCTGCAGACAGCGCCCGCCAAGCCCCAGCGCGAATTCACGAGCCTGCTCCAATTGGGCGGCGTTCGGATCGTAGGAGGTTGTGACGAACAAAGCTACATCACCCTTTTAAACATTTTTTCCAGCTCATAGGTTGAAAAGCTGACCACAATCGGCCGTCCATGCGGACATGTATACGGGTTGCGGCAGGCGGCGAGCCGGTCCAGCAGCACTTCCATCTCCAGCTGGCCCATGTTTTGATTGGCCTTGATCGACGCCTTGCAGGAGCACATAATCGCCGCCTTTTCCCGGAACCTGCCGATATCGACCAGCTTTTTCTCTGACAGCAGCCATTCGATCATTTCCTCGATCAGCGCCTGCTCCTCCCCCGGGGGAAGCCAGTGCGGGTAAGCCCGCACAAGAAAGGACGTGCCGCCGAACGGCTCCAGATACACGCCGGCCTGCTCCAGCTGCCCCAGCTTGTCCTGCAGCTTCCCGGCCTCCGCCGATGTAAATTCCAGCGTAATGGGCACCAGCAGCTCCTGCGAGGCGACGGCCGGTTTGCCGAACATTTCATAATAATGCTCATAATTGATTCGCTCGTGAGCCGCATGCTGATCGAGCAGAAACAAGCCTTCTTCGTTTTGCGCCACGATATAGGTGCCGTGCAGCTGACCGATCGGATGCAGCTTCGGAAATGCAGGCAACGGCGGCGGCGCAGTATCGCCTTGCGCGCGCGTCATCGCTGCCGCAGCGGCCGCCGTCTCGCGCGTGGACGGCCGCGGTTCAGCCGCCTGACCGCGCGAGGAAGCCGGCGCGGCTAGGCGGCCCCTTTGCCCGTCCGGGGCGGCCGTCCCGGCGGCGCTGGTACACGGCGGCTGCGGTTCCCAGCCAGCCGACGCCCCTGCTGACGGCCGGGATAACCCGTCCGTCTGGGCTTCGCTGCCGTTCTGCCGCTGCTCCCAGGCGGCGGAACGGCCTGCCTGACCGCGCGGCTGGTACGCGCCGCGGTCCGAGTGGTCCGCTGCTCCGGACAGGGCGGACGTTCCCTTTTCCGCGGCGTCAGCGGGCCGGTACAGCTCCAGCTGCTCCTGCACCAGCGCCTCGCGCGGCTTGCGGGCATGCGTTTGCCCAGCTGACGGAATAAGCCGCTGGGCCGCCAGCACCGCCCGCGCTTCGCGCTCGACGAACTGCATCAGCTCCTGCTCCTTGCTGAAGCGGGCCTCCAGCTTGGCCGGATGCACGTTCACATCCAGCAGCGACGGGTCCATCTGCAAATGCAGCACCGCCACCGGAAACCGGTTGATCGGCAGCAGCGTATGATAGCCCTGCAGCAGCGCCAAGGCGAGTGTATAGTTTTTAATGTAGCGGCCGTTGATGACGGTTGTGATCGCGCTCCGGTTCGCACGGGTCAGCTCCGGCTTGGAGATGTACCCGGTGAGCCGGTAATCGAGCGACTCGCCCTCCAGCTTGAGCATCGACCGGGCGACCGATGTCCCGTAAATGGCGGCAACCGTATTGACCAGATCGCCATTCCCCAACGTTTGCAGCAGTGTATTTCCGTTGTGCCGGAGTGTAAAGGCGATACCCGGATGGGCAAGCGCCAGCCGGTACATATAGTCGGTGACGTGACCCAGCTCCGTTTGAATCGTCTTCATATATTTCAGCCGTGCGGGCGTGTTGAAAAACAGCTCCCGCACCGCAATATCCGTGCCGCGCGCCGAAGCCTTGTCCGACTTATCAACCAGGACGCCGCCCTCGATCACAATGCGCCGTCCAAGCCCCGACGTGTTGGCGCAGGTGACCAGCTCAACCTTGGCTACGGCCGCAATACTCGGCAGCGCCTCGCCCCGAAAACCGAGGGTGCGGATCGCAAACAAATCATGGGCCGTCGCGATTTTACTTGTAGCGTGGCGCAAAAAAGCCGTTTCGCCGTCCTCCGGCTCCATCCCGGAGCCGTTGTCCGTTACCCGAATCAGCGCCAAGCCGCCTTCCTCAATGGTCACATCAATGCGGGTGCTGCCTGCGTCCACCGCATTTTCGACCAGCTCCTTGACGACGGAGGACGGTCTCTCGACGACTTCCCCCGCTGCAATCTGGTTGGCAACGTGGTCGTCTAAAATGTTAATTTTACCCATATTCCCCCTCCTTATACGGGGTGAGCTGCTGTTGGCTGACGCGGACCGCCGTCCTACCTTCCCGTATTGCCCAGCGTGAGCTTCTGCCCGTCGTCGCTCCAGGTCAGCGACTTGAACACCGCTGCTGCCTGCGCCAAATCGACATAGCTGGTTCCTTCCTCAAGCTTCCAGCTGTCCGCCTCCGGCACAAACACCGTGCCGTCTGCCCCCTTTAGCTGCACAGACGATGTCTCCGCGTTCCATGCCACCTGCGCTCCAAGCACGGCCGCCAGCACACGCGTCGGCACGTAGGTTCGCCCATCCGCGCGAATGACACGGAACGAATCCTCCACCGCATGGCCGTTCACCGTCAAATTAATGCGCTTCAGCTCCAGCGACAACGCCGTTACACCCGCCTGACGCAGCGCAGTCAGCAGCTCTGTCGTCTGGCCGCCCTCCACGGCGATGTCCGGCTCCAGCCCGACCCGGTTTACCGGCCGCTGCTTGGGCGTAAAATATTCCTCTACCGTCACTTTCAGCGCGCCGCCGCTTTCGAGCGGCATGACGTTTTGCACGCTGCCCTTGCCAAACGTTTTCGTCCCGATCGCCTTGGCCGCGCCGTAATCCTGCAGCGCTCCCGTCAACACCTCGGATGCGCTGGCGCTGCCTCCGTTCACCATCACGTAGACGGCAAACGGCTGCGTCTGGCCGCCGCTGAACGTCACCGGATCATCTTGTCCGGTCCGGTTTTTTGTATGAATCAGCGTGCCTTCCTTCACAAACAGCCGGGCCAGCTCCTTGGCCGTGTCCAGCAAACCGCCGGGATTATCACGCAGGTCCAGGATCAACCCCTTGATCTCTCCCTGCGACTTGAAGAAATCCAGCATCGCCGCCACCTGCTCGTCCGCATCGGCGGAGAAGCTGATCACTTTCATATACACGACGCCGCTCTCAAAGCGCTGACCGGTCACAACCGGTACCTGAATCGGCTGGCGCTGCACCGTTTTGTCAATCAATTGCCCGTCCCGCAAGAGCTGCAGCGTTACGTCTGTCCCCGGCTCGCCCATAATCCGGGAGGTAGCCTCGCTGAGCGGCGTCCCGACAACAGACAGCTCACCAACCTTCACGATAAGATCGCCGACCTGAATGCCCGCTTTTTGCGCCGGTCCGTCAAATATTTGGGCGACGTACACGCCGTCCGGCTGCTGGTTAACGCGCACGCCAATGCCCACATAGCGGCTTGCCACAGAGTTCTCGAACTCTTCAAGCTGGGCTGGCGTGAAATAAGTCGTATAAGGGTCTCCTAACGATTGGACCATCGCCTCGATCGCCGCATCCGACAGCTTCTGCGCATCAGGCGAGCTGACGTGGCTGCTCTGCAGCTTTTCCAGCACCTCTTTGGCGCGGTCGGCCGGACTAGTCCCGACAGTCAGCGATACGGAAGCGGCTGCCGCAGGCGCAGCCAGCGGCACCATCAGGCTCAATGACAACACCGCAGCAGCGGCATGACGCCACATAGGGCTTGCAGATTTAAGATTCATAAGTTCGCGACCTCTTTCTTTATGCGGAATTAATTGGCGAGACGCAGCCTGCTTGTCACCAAGCGGCAGATCAGCCTCAGGCATTCAGCTGCTTTTTTAATTCATAAATCAAATTCATCGCGGTCATCGGCGTCATGTTCATCAGATCGGCGGCGCGAAGCTGCTCCAGCACTTTATCGGCCTTGGCATCCTTCCGGGATGGCTTTTCAGCCTTCACCGGCTCGGAAGGGAACAGGCTGAGCTGGACGGCAGCCGGATTGACCGGCACAGAGACAGCCTCAAACTCTTCAACAGCCTGTTTGGGAGCAGCGGCTTGTTCTGTCGCTTGCCCTTTTCCATCAGCGACGGTCGCAGCCTGACCTGAAGCAGTCTGGCTCTCGGCAAAGGACGGCGCTGCCGCCGCTGTCCGCCCGGACTGACCGAAGCCGCCAGACTCTCCAACGCCTGCCGCCTTAGGCCCGTTAAACCCCGCTGTACGCGACTCTGCAATGCTGACGTCGCCTGATACACCCGCCGCCCTCGGAATCGAGCCGCTCCCCGCGTATCCGGCCGGATCTGGCGTTTTTCCCGCCTGCGGGGGATGGGCATCTGCCGTTGCCGTCCACTCTCGTTCAGCAGCCTTCTCTTCCCGCGCAGCGGCAGTCAAATGCGGCCCGCTTTGGGCCAGCTCCGCCCGCGCCTCAAACGTATGCAGCAGCGCATATGAGCGCTCGATGATCGAGCCGGGCAAGCCGGCGATCCGCGCGCAATAAATCCCGTAGCTGCTGTCCGCAGCGCCCGGAATCAGCTTGCGCAGAAACGTCACGTCCTGCCCGCTTTCCTTGACGGCCATGCAGCCGTTGCGCAGATTCGGCAAGCTTCCCTCCAGATGAGCCAATTCGTGGAAATGGGTGGATACAAGCGTTTTGCAGCCGATCCGGTCGTGCAGAAATTCGATGACCGCTTGGGCAATCGCCATGCCTTCGCCGGTCGAAGTGCCGCGTCCCAGCTCGTCGATAATGACCAGGCTGCGGCTGGTCGCCTTCTCCGTCATCACTTGAATGTCCATCATTTCAACCATAAAGGTACTCTGGCCGCCGATCAGATCATCTGCCGCTCCGATCCGTGTAAAAATCCGGTCCACAATCGGCACAACGGCGCGCCGGGCAGGCACGAAGCAGCCGATCTGCGCCAGCACGCTGATCATGGCGACCTGACGCATATACGTACTTTTTCCCGCCATATTCGGCCCGGTAATCAGCAGCATCGAGCCGCCCTCGCGTGTCAGCGACGTATCGTTAGCGATAAACAAGCCGTCCTCCAGCACCGCCTCCACGACCGGATGACGCCCCTCCTCGATCTCCAGCCCGTAATGCTCCCCAATCTGCGGGCGGCAGTAACGCCGGGTAGCGCTGACAGAGGCCAGCGACTGGTACACATCCATCGTTGCGATCAGCGCTGCCAGCCCTTGCAGGCGGGACAGATGCGCGACCAGCTGCTCCCGAAGCGCGGTAAAGAGCGCGTATTCCAGATCCACCATGCCCTCCTGAGCTTCGAGAATAAGCGCCTCCTTCTCCTTCAGCTCCGGCGTGACGAAACGCTCGGCATTCGCCAGCGTCTGCTTGCGCTCGTAACGTCCCTCCTCCAGCTGCGCCAAATTCGACTTGGTCACCTCGATATAGTAACCGAACACCTTGTTAAAGCCGATCTTCAGCGACTTGATGCCTGTCCGTTCGCGCTCATGCCGTTCCAGCTCGGCCAGCCATTGCTTGCCGTTTGTATTTGCCTCGCGCAGCTGGTCCAGCCGCTCGCTGACGCCGGAACGGATCATGCCCCCGTCGCGCACCGACACCGGCGGCTCGTCCACAATCGAGGCCGCGATCAGCTCGCGCAGATCGGCGCACAAATCCATCTGCCCGGCCAGCGCCGCCAGCGTCGCCGAGCCGCTGCCCTCGCATAGCTCGCGAAGCTGCGGCGTCTGCGCAAGCGAGCTGCCCAGCGCCACCAGATCACGCGCATTCGCACTGCCGTATGCGATGCGCGCCGTCAGCCGCTCCAGGTCGTATACTTGCTTGAGCGACTGCTTCAGCTCATCGCGCAGCATCAGCTGGTTGTACAGCCGGTCGACGGCCTCCAGCCGCTCCTCGATCAGTGAAGGCTGCATCAACGGCTTCTCAATCCATCGCCGCAGCTGACGGCTGCCCATCGCCGTTACCGTTTTATCCAGCAGCCAGAGCAGCGAGCCCTTCTTCGACCGGTCGCGCACTGTCTCCGTCAGCTCCAGATTGCGCCGGGTAAACGGGTCCATCATCATGTATTGATCCGGCTCATAGACGTGAATATGCTTGATATGCCCGAGCGAGCGCTTCTGCGTCTCCTGCAAATACACCATCAGCAGCTCCAGCGTCGGACGACCGCCCTCCGGCAGCGCCCCGAGCTGCTTGTCGGAAAAATAAGCCGTCAGCGGCTGGACGCTGCCGCCCATACCTTGTCCATCCGCCCGCTCCGTGAGCACCGCCGTACGCAGAAATGCGGACGAGCCGCTGCGCAGCCGCTCCAGCAGGCTGGCTTCGCCGAGCACCTCGGACGGATTATAAATGTTCAACTCATCCAGCAGCCGCTCCACAGAGCCGGTCAGCCGGGTCATATACAGCTCGCCGGTCGATAAGTCGCACGCGGCAAGTCCGAAGCCAGCCCCGTCCTCGCGCACGGCCGCCATGTAGTTATTGGCCGTTTCGCTCAGCGAGCGGGCATCCATGACCGTACCCGGCGTTACGATCCGGACGATTTCCCGGCGCACGACGCCTTTCGCCTCAGCCGGGCTTTCCACCTGCTCGCAGATGGCAACCTTGTACCCCTTCTCTACCAGTCTTGCGATATAACCGTCGGCCGAATGATAGGGAACGCCGCACATCGGGATGCGCTCCTCCATCCCCGCGCCGCGCCCTGTCAGCGTAATTTCCAGCTCACGCGCGGCCAACACCGCATCTTCGAAAAACAATTCATAGAAATCGCCGAGCCGGAAAAATAAAAAAGCATCCTTGGCCTCGGCTTTAACTGCCAGGTATTGCTCCATCATCGGTGTATATTTGGCCATTTATCTTCCTCCACCAGCATCCCAATAGACAGCGGGGCGAACGCCTGTTACAGCCGGACCTCGCCGAATTATCGGCGCCGGGCCGTGCAAAAGCGGCATAGGCTCGCCGAAAACCGGTCTGCTTATGCCGCTTCGCTCCTGAGCCGCATCGCCCCGCAAGTTATCTCTAAGTATAACATGAATTGCTAGAGAACACCCGTTTCTCATAGGAACGGGGCAATTTTCCACTTGGGGCGGATGTCCTCGCGTTCATTCCACGACTGCATCTGCAGCATCATCCGGCGCAGCGGCGTCAAATAAGGCTCTAGCGCCGCGTAGCCGCCGAGCTGCTCCAGATCATGCCAGAGCGCAGGCACATACGGACGGATACGTGACTTGTCGCTCCGGTAATACGCGCGGGACATCTCGTAATCGGCGAGCGGCCTGCGTTTAAGCAGCGGATAATGCTCCGCCGCCAGCTTCGCAAGCGCCAGCACCCCCTTGGCCACCGAAGGCGACACCATCCAGCTCGGCAGCACCCGGTACTCGAAGCCCCCGTGCCGCTGCCGCCGAAAATCACCCAAAAAGCCGTATTGCGGCTTCCGCGCAGCCGTTGTTGCATCCTCCAGCAGCGTCAGCGGCAGGGCGACGTAATTATCCAGCACACGCAGCAGCTGCGCGTCCAGCTCTACCCCGCTGAAGTGAATATGCCCGCCCAGCGGAAAGCCTTGCACCGGCATGCCGCCCGCCACCCAGGCGAGTCCGTCCTCGGTGATCCGTTTGGCGGCCAGCTGCATCGTCCGGTGCAAATGCGTGATCAGCCTGCGCACATCCGTGCTCGGCACAGGACGCAGCTCCGCCAGCGGGAACACCTTGCGCCTGCCCGGCAGCACGATCGCGTCACAGCCAAACGGCCCGTCCTTGCCGACAAACCGGGATGCGAACCGCACCTTGCCTTGCGCTGTGAGCAGCAGAAATTCCGGGTCGGCGCCCAGCATCACCTCGCCCGAACCGCTCCGGGACGACTCCCGCGCGAGCCGCTCGTCGAAGCGGTTCATCGCCTCAGCGAACAGCTCCGCCAGCCGCGGCGTCAGCTGCGGAACCGGCTCCACCTCCTGCACCGCCAGCGTTGCATCCGGGCGGACGCCGATCCGCACCACGCCATAATCAAGCCCCAGCGCATAAATGCTGCGGATCGCCATGCGAATGGCGCGAGCCGCATAGTAGCCGGGCTGCTCCAGCCCGACCTCCGTGTACTCGCGCTCCTGACGGGGACGTACCGGCTCCCTGACTACCCCTGTCCGCTTTGCCGGGCTGCTGCCGTAGAACACCGTGCTGCCAGGCCGATGCAGCACCGTCAGCGCTTGCAGATGAAACACCGGCACGATAAATTCATGCGACCAGCGGCCCGGGTCACCGGCTTCGGCTGTCCCTGCTGGCGCAGCCGGGGAAGGTCGCAAGGAAGACGGTGCCGCCGCTGCCTTACCCGGCTGGCGCTTTTGCTGCGCCTCCGCAGCCTCGCCGAATCGCGACGGTAACGCCGTGTGCCCGGCCAACGCCGTTACCTCCTCGGACGGCTCCGCCGTCTCCAGCCCGTGCAGCCGCAGCAGCTCGAACATTCGCTGCGGCTGCTGCGCGGCCAGGATGCATTTAACCGGCTGGAGGGCATCCGCTTCGCCCTTATCCGGGTGATACGCCCCCCAGTAAATGAGCCGCCGTCCAGCCGACGGACCGTCCGGCAGTCTGACGCCGTGCGGAAAGCTCAGGCTGTCCAGCAGCTCCGCCAGACCCGGCTCATGTGAATGGAGCAAAAAAGCGCGCATCGCTCCTCCTCCTCTTGCCGCGTTGCTGCGGCCTGTACGCTGAACTGTTCAAAAAAGAGGGCTGACGCCCTCTGCCGAAATGAACCCGACAGGCATATGCTGTAGGGTAAGATCGGCTTCGGCTCAGCCCAGCTCGTCGTCAAGCAGGTCCGGGTCCAGGTCCTCAAACTCGTTGTCGTCGGTTCCAAAGTCAACATGCTTGTCATCGAAATCATCGCAGCCATTCGGGCTTACCACCACGCAAACCTTCGTTTCTGCGATCATTTCCACCTTAAATTCCCGCTCTACGCGGATCAGCACGCTGCTTCCGCCGGAGGAGATGCTGGCTTCCACGCAGTTCGGTTCCTGGGTTGCGACAGCTGCGACTTCGGCGGTTGACGGCTTATGCCGTTTATCCAAAAAATGCAGCGGCACCGCCTCGACGTAAGACACCGTTTCCTTGGCCACATCCGTTTTCGTATTCCGGTCGTAGGAATACCAGATATTGATGTCGTACGTCCCCACCACTTCCACATGCTCCCCAGCCTTCACCGCATCGTATTGGTTGTTGATAATCCAAGCACCCAAAATACTGGTCGGAGCATGAGGCGGAGTGACGGTGTTGGTTACTTGGGAAAATTTGCGTCCTTTGCCGCAGACAGCCTTCGTATAGATCTCTCTGACTTGCAAGTCTTTATCTACTGACATCCTTTTAACCTCCTCCATACAATCATTCCTTACATTTGTATGCAGGACAGTCGTCTAGTGTGAACACTTTTTTTCGCAGCGGGCTTTTCCGCCATGCACGGGCTGCTCCGCATTCGCCCGGTTGCTTTCGCAGCACTCAACAGGCTGGCCCCTGCCTGCGTCAAGCTCCTGTCTCGCCGGTGCGCGGCCTCCCGAATTCTGCATCAAGCTGGCTCAGCTTTCCGCCCCCACCGGCCGCTTCTCGCGTCGAGCCAGCCCAAGCAGCCCGGCCAGCCAAATATCCAGCACAGCGGCGCAACCGTAAGCGGACAAGCCCGAGAGCAGTTGTTTACAGAAAACTAAACGACCTTTCCGCACCCAATGCTTGTCCGCTGCTATGGCGCAAACGAACAAGCCTAAGCGGCCAAGCCGCTCCACTGGAGCCGACTGGCCGCTTGATTGGCTGCACAATGTTCAGCAGCTGATTTTTCCTCGTGAAGCTCGACCGGAGGTGCGATATGCACCAGATCAAGACTGTTTGCCAATCAGCTTGCTTTCCAGATACGAAACCGCCTGGTACATAAACGTCGCGGCAATCGCGATCACGACTACGCTGCCGATCACCAGTGTAAAGTTAAATACTTGAAAGCCGTAGATGATCAAGTAACCGAGCCCCTGCTTCGACACGAGAAACTCCCCGACAATGACCCCGACCCAGGACAGCCCGACATTCACCTTGAGCGTCGATACAATCGTCGGATAAGAGGCAGGCAAAATCGCTTTCCGAAATACCGTACGCCGAGGCGCTCCGAACAGCTGAACAACCTTGAGCAGCTGCGGATCGACCTCCCGGAAGCTGTTGTACACGACCAGCACCGTAATAATAACGGTGATTGACAGCGTCGTTGCAATAATCGACAGCGCGCCCGGACCAAGCGCCACAATAAACAACGGGCCAAGTGCAACCTTCGGTAAGCTGTTCAGCACCACGATATACGGATCAAGCACCCGCGACAAAAACGGTGAAAACCACAGCAGCGCAGCAATTCCCGTCCCGAGCAGCGTACCGAGTACGAAGCCGATGATCGTCTCCCACACCGTAACCGCCGTATGCAGCGGCAGTGAGCCGTCCAGCGTCTTTTCCGCAAGCAACATGGCGATTCGTGCCGGGGAGCTGAACAGCAGCCCATCGATCCATTTAAGTCGGGCCGCGGCTTCCCACAGCAGCAGGAAAAACACAAGCAGCCCGACCTGGGTAAAGCGAACGCGCCGGGCGGTCGTCAGCTCCCTTTTCTGGTAGGCCGCGTACACGCGGGCGGTCAAATCCTGCATCAGGTCAGGCTGCTCCGCGCGCTTCACTTCAGGCTTCATCGGCTCCGACCTCCTTGCGCTCCATCTGTTCAAACTTGCCCCACAAGCTGTGAAACAGCTCATGAAAGCCTTCCTGCTCGCGCGCCGCCAGCGGAAGGACGCTGCGAATCGGCTCCGGCACCTCAACCTCAGCGAGCAAGCGTCCCGGACGAGGCTGCAGCACGATAACCCGGTCGCTCATGGCGATCGCTTCCGCAATATCGTGGGTGACGAGCACGGCCGTTTTGCCGCGGGCGCGCAGCGTGGTAACGATCAGATCCTCCAGCTGCAGCTTCGTCTGGTAATCCAGCGCAGAGAACGGCTCATCAAGCAGCAGGATGCCAGGCTGCGCCGCCAACGTCCGGACGAGCGCCGCCCGCTGGCGCATGCCGCCGGACAGCTGCTGCGGAAACGCGTGGCGGAAGGCGCCCAGCCCCATCTCCTCCAGCAGCTCGCGGACGTATCGTCTCGACGGTTCGTCATCCCGGCCGAGCAGCTCCAGTCCGAGCCGGACATTTTCCTCAATCGTCCGCCATGGGAACAAATAATCCTGCTGCAGCATGTAGCCCACCTGCGCAGTCGGCCGCCGTACGTCCTCTCCCAGTACGCGAATGTGCCCGGCGGCTGGAGACAGCAGGCCGCTGATCAGCGACAGCAGCGTTGTTTTGCCGCAGCCGCTCGGCCCGATGATGCTGACGAACTCCCCGGGCGCGATGCGCAGATTCAGCTCTGCCAAAGCAGCATAAGCGCCCTTGGCGTTCACATAGACATGCGAAACCCCGTCGATTTCAATCGCTGCTGATTTCATCCCTTTCACAAGTCATCCCTCCTGAGCGCGGCTCAGGGCTTCACCGTCGACTTGGCCTTCTCCGCGAAGCGGTTATCGACCAGCTTGCCGTGATCCGCCCGCTGCTTCAGCTCGCCAGCCGCTTCCATCACATCCTGCAAATTATTCCATTCCGCCGCATCCACAAGGCCATCCGCAGCAAATGAGCCTTGATCCTTATACCGTTTCACAACGTTAACAACGACCGATTTATCCGTATCGGGGAAAAAGGACATCACCGCGTCAGCAATTTGCTCCGGCGAAGCGGAAGCGACCCAAAGCTGCGCCTTCTGTACCGCATTTGCGAATTTTTGCACCGTGTCCGGCTGCTTGGCGATATAGCTTTGCTTGGTCATATACACCGTATACGGCAGCTTGCCGCTTTCGACGCCGAAGGATGCGATCACATATCCTTTGCCCTGCTGCTCAAGCATCGTGGCCTGCGGCTCAAACAGCTGTACGTAATCTCCCGTTCCGGAAGCGAAGGCGGCCGGAATATTGGCAAAGTCCACATTTTGCAGCAGCGTCAAATCCTGCTTGGGGTTGATTCCATGCTTCTTGAGCGTAAATTCACCTGCCATCTGCGGCATGCCGCCTTTGCGCTGGCCGAGGAAAGTTGACCCCTTCAACGTGTTCCAATCGAAGGTTCCCTGCACCGGCTTGCGTGCCACCAGAAACGTCCCGTCCGTTTTCGTCAGCTGAGCGAAATTGATCACCGGGTCGTCGCTCCCCTGCTGCTGCACATAAATCGACGTTTCCGAACCGACCAACGCCACATCTATGCCGCCAGACAGCAGCGTCGTCATCGTCTTGTCCCCGCCGGCCGTCGTCAGCAGCTCAATGTCCAGCCCCTGCTCCTCAAAGTAACCTTTGTTGATCGCCACATATTGCGGCGCGTAAAAGATGGAACGCGTAACCTCGCCAATCCGCACCTTCACCTTGTCGTCGGGGGCTGTGTTCCCACAGCCCGCCAGCAGCGCCATCGCAGCCAGAACGCCAGTCATCGCCAAAGCGAGCGCGGCTCTGCGGCCAAATCGTTTGCTCATCTGTCAGTCCCTCCCTGTGCTCACCTTGGTTTAGAAGTTACTGACAGCATATGCATACGCCCATGGATGGGTGCGAACAAGGAAAAGCAGATCATATTGGATTAATAGTCTAATCCCATGATCTGCCCCATGATTTCTTCTGCTTCCCAATACTGCTTCACAGCCGCTTCCTTTACATCTTCATGGCTTCTTCGAATTAGCATCCCGAAACCGGGAGCTTGAAAAAAACGAGCCGATAACCCAATTTCTGTACATAGCTCAAAAACCAGGCGCACGGTGCTTTTAGGCAAAGCCTGACTGCTCGCTGTACTTGCCTGTATTTCCGTCAGCAGTTTGATTAATTGTTCAAAATGGCTGCTGCTGACTTCGGACCTTTCTGCCAGATCGTTCAGGATCAGTCTTCTTAGATTTTGAAGCAGCGTCACGCTTTCATTCGGCTTATCGTCCCCGTCCGTCAGTAAATCAACGTATCCGTCTCGCAACTGCTTAAAATAAACGAGGTATTGGTTTTGAACGATTGAGTCGCGAATGTAATTGGATTCTATCAGTACCATTTGCGTCGTATAATACACTTCTCTCATTAATTGTTTAGCAATGACGTCATGCCCTGTCAGCAAAGTTTTATATCTCGACATCAATGTCAAGTATTGCTGCAAGAGATGTTCATGATGCTGGAGCTCTTTGATTCTGGCCAGACGCAAAACTTCGTTAGATACCTGTTCCATGCTGTGGAGCAAGCTTTCTGCCGGACTGCTCAATTTTGTGCCTCCATTTGTAGCTCGAGATAGTTTCCTTTGGAACAACCGTTCTTAAACTATGGTAATACTAGAAAAAACCACAAAGTGGGAGTTAGTCACATTGTGGTCAATCATGGCTGCTGAAACCCGGATTTCCTTGATTTCTACTGAGAACTGTTTATTTTCTGAGATCATAGCTGGCTGTATCGTTACAATACAGGAATACCTGTTTTATGCAATTAATTAAAATTGAGAATTGCTCGTCTTGAACGCATGTTTCCATTATGATCGTAGTCAAATGTAAATAATCGTCCAGCAGGATCCCACATATATCTCAAACGATTATTACGATCATACATAAAACTGCCACTCTGGCGATCAAAAAGTTTAAAAGCCACCTCATCAACATCCAAATAAGCCGCTTCTTCTCCTCCAACTCCGAATCTGATTGCAACAAATGCCGTCTCAGGTTTTAGCAGATACATCTCTACTTGGTCATGCCATTTCCAATCTCCCTGGTTATACCCATGATGAGTCTCATGAATAACTTGATAGTTAGCATCCAGTTCTAGCAAACTCATCTCGGCTTGGCTGCTTTCGTTTAATGTATATCGCATCATGGCTTCGAGTGCGTAAAGCTGACCTCCAATTACAGGTATACGCTGCGATACGACAAATTGTCTTGAATTTGAATCGCCGTTTCCGCTAAAGAGACGTAGATGCTTGTTTCCTGCGACAGGCTCGTACATCCCCACTTCTGCATAAGCTCCCGTGCTGATCCCATTGCGCCAATTCGTGGTCCAGAACTCAGGCGAACGTTCATCGCTGGTTACCGATTCAAACCCTCCGTTTATGTCTTGCTCCTTCACCTCTATCTGGTCCACATCAAGATGTGCGCCCTCTTCGCCGCCAACAACCAAACGGATTGCGAAAGAAGCGGCTCGAGGCTGGGCCATAAACTCGATGTTCTGACTATGCCAGCTCCAACCCCCGTTTTGATAGTGCCAAGGAGTAACAAGAAGCTCATTTCCAAGCTTGTCAAACTGAATGATCTCCCATCCAGCGATTCCTCCTGCTTGGACCGTATACCTCATTTCAGCTGTAACCTGGTAGCTACCCCCTGTTCGGATTGGTATCGGATTGGATATAGCATACTGATAGGACTGCACATCTCCAGTTCCGTTAGATAATCGGTATACATAGCTCCCATCCATAGGATTCACACCGGAGACTCTATTCGCGTAAAATCCGCTACTGCTGCCATTTCTCCAGCTCGTTTCCCAAAAATCAGGCTTTCCGTCATGATTTGAGTCGAGTTCAAAGCTTCCATTTACAGACTGAGCCACGGGCTTGTAAGCGGCGTGGGCCCCGGTTGGAAGTACAAGCAAACCGGTTATTGCTAGGGCCAGACCCATTTTAATACCAGCCAATCTAAACATGTTCATCCCTCACTTTGTTGCTGCTTTTACGGCCAAATTCCAATATATCACATAATCTTACATCGATCTGTAGGTTAAAATGTCGAATGAATTAATTTAATGTAAAAAAAGCATAAAAATTAAAGCGATGGTACATTCAACTCCAAACTTAACAAGTTGTCGATACTACAGTTCGTTTTATAGGACAAGCAGTTTGGTGCTGTATGATCGGATATTCATGCCAACCTACTCAAAGCCAACAAAAAACAGGCTGTCCCACAAGTCATCAGGATGACTTCGGAACACCCTATTTATAATAGCAATAAGCGACTGCGCGCTTTGTTAGGCTCCCCACCAATAGCTGTCTGCATCAGAGCTCTGTAGTCGCCCCCGCCCTCATCCTCGCAATCGCCCAGTCTAATCCTGTTTCGCCAAGCGCCGCAAATTTCCCTGCCTCCGGCTGCTCCTGCTGGAGCAGCCCGGTTAGCACGCGGCCGGGCGGCAGCTCCAGCCAAAGGCGAACGCCCAGCTCGCCGAGCAGCGCGGTCGCCGAGTGCCAGCAGACGGGCTGCGATGGCCCGAGAGCCAAATCCTGCAAAATAAGGCGGCCAGTCCGCAGTTGTCTGGCGCTGCGGCCCGATATGTAACCAAGCTGCGGCTCACCGTAAGCGATATCCACCATCCGTTCACCCAGGCGGCGGGAAACAGGCTCCAGCAACGCGCAGTGCGACGGCACAGCTACCGGCAGCAGCTCGGCTTTGCGCGCGCCTTGGTCGCGTGCCGCCAGCAGCAGCCGCTCCAGCGACTCCAGACGTCCCGCTACAACGAACTGACGGAGCGCGTTCAAATTCCCTATATAGGCCTCGTCTCCCCGGCGCTGTGCAGCCAAAAGCAGCTCGCGAACTTGCGGCTCGCGTAGTCCGGCAATGACGGCCAAGCCGTAGCCGGATGGAAACAACGTTTCCATTTGCTCGGCCCGCAACCGCACCAGCTCCAGCGCGTCGCGAAAGGTCAGCACTCCAGCGGCTACCGCCGCGCCAAACGCTCCGACCGAATGCCCGGCGACGAAATCCGGCAGCCCGCCCTCCAGAGCAAGCACATGCGCGGAGGCTACTGCGCAGACGAGCAGCCCCAGTTGAACAGCAACCGTGGAACGAAGCGCTTCAGGCGCATCCAGCAGTCGGACATCCTGATGCAGCAGCTCCGAAGCTTCAGTTAACACGGCGGCTGCGGCGGGATGCGCGGGCAGTCGGTGCAGCATGCCTGGCTGCTGTGACCCTTGACCCGGAAACAACCAGACGGTTTGCCGTTTGCTCATCAGCCTTCCTCCTCTCTGTGCCGCCAAGGATCGCGTACAAGCCGCGGACCGGCCAGCGTCCGCAGCAGCATCGTGCCGCCGCTGGCCGCCAGTTCAGCCAGTGCAACTGCCCCGCAGGGTGCTTCCACCTGCGCATCAATCCGCACCGGCAGCGTCTCGTGCATCCGCTGCAGTTCCTGCGCAAGACGCCGGTCCAGCGGCAGCGATGAACGAATGATCATATCAAGGTCGCTGTCCGGCCGAGCCACAGCCGTACCGCTAGCCAGCTCAAAACCAACACTGCCTGTCGGCCCCCAGCATAACCCGAGATCGGCATAGTAGCTGATCAGAAGCTCCAGGGACCGCCGCAGCTCCGCAGGCAGACTGCCGAGCCGTTCGCCAGCAAGGTTCGGCGCGACCAACTGCTCAGGCTTCAAGCAGCGCTGAACAGCCTCCAGCGGCACAGAAGCTGCCAGCCGCTCGCTGCGATCTCGCCCGCGCACGCCGACAGGCACAAGCCCGCCGGTGATCGGCGCTCGCCGTACAACGACCCAACACGCCCGCCCAGGCGCTGCGGACACCCAGTCCGGCGCTGCGGCCTCCGTAAGCAGCGCTTCGGCAGACATCAGCTGCAGCAAATCATGTGCCCGCAGCTCCACCCGCTACCCCCACTGCTCCGCCATCCGGGCGCGCACCTCAATGGACGCGGAGCGGCTGCGCTTGGCTTCAGCAGACATGAACCTTGTCCGCAGATCAGGAGACGCCTGCCGGACCTCCGCGATGGCTGCGGCCAGCTGCTGCTGCACAGCCTCCGCATGTTGCATGGACGGAGCGGCGGCATCTATGCCGGTCAGCTGAAGATGCAGCGCGCCGAGCGTAGCGAAAGCTTCAATGTCGTAAGCGGCGGCCGGAAACAGCCGTGCAGCCGCCTCCAGCTGTTCAATGCTGCGCCGGGTGACGCGAGCAGCCGAAGCCTTGGACATCACCTGCACCGCTACGCCCGGATCATGAAGCGCGATCAGCCGATTGGCCTGAAGACCATGCGCCAGAAAAGCTCCCGAGATCGCCTGGCCTACGATCAGCCCGATTACCGGATGCCCGGCCAGCCTCGCGCTGGCGTAGGCATCAGCCGCCGCAGCCAGCGCCTGATGAATGCCGAGCAGCTCTTCGCGGTAGCCGTACGCTTGGCTCGGCACATCAATAATAGCGACAATTGCACGACGCGCGCCTTCTGCATCCTCGTGAATCGCCTGTCTGACGACGTCGGCTATCGCCCAGCCCTCTTCCAACCCGACCTCACCTTGCCGGGCGCGGGGAAACCGATTCTGCGCATCAGGTACAACCGCGACATAACGGACACGCTCCTCGCCAATGAAGCCGTCTGCGCTTAAAACGGACCGCATTCCACTGGACACAAGAACTCCCTGTCCTCGAAGCAGTTGGAACCACACACGGCCACGGCTGGCTGCCTCCGGCTCGTCTGTTGCCTGTTTTTCCAAATAAACATGACCTGCAACCGCTGCATCCACGTTCGACTGTCCATCAGCCCCTTTGCTTGCGGTCGTATCCTCCACAGCCACATCGTCTGACTGCCCAGCAGCCCCATTGCCTGTGATCGCAACCTCCGCGCTCACATCGTCTGACTGTCCAGCAACCCCGATGTAGGCTTCCATCTCTCTCACATCCAGCTGCCCGGCGGCGGCTTGATGTCCCAGCAGGGCTCGCCTCCATGCGGAATCGTTATAGTCACGCCCCCAAATCTCCCTCAGCGCCTGTGGAGTAATCCGCAGCTCCGGGTCGATGGCAGCCAGCCTGGCCCGGAAAGCGGCCACCTGCTCCGAGCGGGGCCTGCTGTCAGCCGCACGGATTGACGCATATTCGCGCAGCAGCGCGTCGCGGATCATCTGACAGTCGTCATCCACCAGCACGTCGGCCATGCCGATTGCAAAACGCTGCTCGCCGCCAACCGTTTGCCAGATCAACGGCCGATCGCTGGCATCCCATTCAGCTGTGCCTGCTTCCTGCTCGATGACCTCCGGTCCGTTGAGCTGCAGGCGACCTTGCCGGGTCATGATCACCGAGCTGCACAAACCGGCTGTAATTGACATCCCGCCGAAGCAGCCGATCATGCCCGCGATGACGCAAATAACCGGCTGTACATGACGAAGCGCAATCAACGCGGCATGAATGTCAGCGATCGCCAGCAGCCCGTAGTTGCCCTCCTGCAGCCTGACGCCGCCGCTTTCCAGCAGCAGCACTGCCCGCGTCGGTATGCCGTTGCGGTTATCCGCCAGTGCCAGCTCTAACGCTGCAGCGATTTTCGCGCCAGCTACCTCGCCGATGCCGCCGCCCTGGAAACGCCCCTCCACCGACAGCAGGACAGCAGGCTCGCCGCCCAACAGCCCTCGCGCAGCCACCACGCCGTCATCACTTTGCGGCACGATGCCAAGTCCGGCCAGGTGCGGAGACTCCAGCTTGTCGAAGGGACCAAGCAGCTCCCGGAACGTTCCGGCATCCAGCAGCGCAGCTGCTCGCTCCCGCGCACTTCGCTCAATCAGACTGCTTTCGCCAAGTTGCTTTATCGTCATGCTTCCAGCACCTCCACCGCTTGCAGCAGCCGCAGTCCAACAACCCCCGGCGTTGCGCCAAAATCGTTAATTTCCATCACAACAGCAAGCTCATGGGTCTGGAAAAAACGGTCCATAACGGCTTTCCACGTATCGCCATAACCTCCCGCCGACGTACGTATCCATACCTCCGCCTGCGCGCTGTCGGAAGGGCGGATCAAAATTTCCAAATCGCCGGAGCCGACCACACCCACCTGAACGGTCCGATTGATGTGCTGCTTGGCCTCATACAGAAATTTGAATGTTTGCATTCCCACTTGTAAGCCCCCTTTCCGCTAAACTACTTACCCGTTCCCCATTTCCTTGCTGCCCTTTCAGCTCGTGCAGCAAACCTCAATAAAGTCCTCGCTGGATGTCGCCATAAAGTATGAGCGCCGGATCGCGCCCTCCTTTCATCTACCGTCACGAGTCTAAGCTTCAGACGGCGGACTCTTCTTGTCCACAATTGTCCATCTCCAGCAGACACGTGTCTTTTAAAAAGTGGACATTCCCCCCGCCAGTCCTCCTAACGCCCACATATCCATATATTGATCCTGGAGCTCCTGCAACTACCAAATCTGGCTTCAAGCTTGCACACCCTCGTACGACCATGATGTATTTGCATGTCCACCCTTCAAAAGACAATTCCTTGTAAAAGTCCTCTCTCCGAGGACACTCTCCGATCGGCGGAAATGGCACTCTTAGCCCAGCCTCCCAAATAACGCAAGCTGCTTATCTGTAGAAATGATTACGTTAGGCGGCACTAGCTGCTCGTCTCCGCATGCTTTGAACAATCGGGACGGCGGCTTGACCTTGCAGCTAGTTTGACTCATGCCAGCCTATTGGCTGTTCGTCTCGGTTCAACAGGTTTGTGCTTTTTTTGCCTGCAGCTCCACCTGTATCTCCATTACAGGTACCGTGCTGCACGCTTCGAGCCGGTCCAGCAGCAGCGCAGCAGCCAGCAGATCGGCGCTGCCTCCGGGCGAAGCGTGCAGCCTGAGCAGCTCCTGATCCAACTGGCGGATAGCAGCCCAGCCCTCTCGGGTGGCTGCTCCCCCTAACGTCAGACATCGGCTTGCCCCTTGTCTCGCCGCTGTCAATGCTTCGTGTCCGCCGCGATGAAGCAGACACGTATCCTCCAGTTGGGCCATCAGCGCCAGTAGCGCCTGCAGCCTTGCGTCACGCTCAATCAAGCCACTTCGCCGCGCACGGCGCAAAGCAGGCAGCGCTACGGCCACAACATGCGGAAATCCATCCTCGGCTTCCCCTCGCGCACCGCGCGACCCATACAGTCGGCGGGCGCGCTGACCGTTTGACAAGCCAGCTGCGCTGCCGGGCGCAAAGCGATCCGGGCAACGCGCCAGCCAGCCGGCCGTCTGTGCAATTTGTTCCGCTTGCCCTGTACAACCACAAACGGTTCCATTTTCGCCAAACCTTCCGCTCGCCTCTGAATCCCGAGTTGGACCCGTGCCCCTCCATTCGCCATCCGCTGATTCACTCGCTCCACGCCACTCACGCCCTGCTGCATCCCCCAGCTCACTGCACCCGCATCCACGGCTCACCAGCGCGGCGCCTGCGGTCAGCAGCCCGAGCGCCCAAATTGCGCCACGGTGCGTGTTGATCCCGCCGGTTGCGGCAAGCATCGCGGCTTCGCCATCACGGCCCAGCTGGCCGAGCCGCTCACGCAGCTGCTGGCCAGGCGACCGCACCCATGTCCAGGCGGCGGCGCCCATTGCGCGGAACGCAGGCTCCAGCGCAAGCGCCGACGCCTGCATCAACGCAAAGCTCATGTCGCGATGGCTGCCTGCCGAGTCGCGGTCCACCAGTCCAGGCTTCGGCGTCAGCGCCGCTTCGTCGATCAACGCCGACACTGCCGCCGCCGCAAGCGCCGCTCCGCAGTCCTCTGCTGCTGCCCATTTCATCCGCATCACCTGCCTACCAGCTGCGAAATTTGGCGGGCGGGCTGTACAGCCCATCCGACCATTCAACAAGCTCCTCAATGCTGCGCGCCGCCAGCAAGGAGCGTTTGGCTTCGGTCCGGCGAATGCCCAAATCCTCCGGAAATGCCACCAGCCCCTCGCGCCGCAGCTGATCGTTCAGCGTCAAATCATGGCTGCGTCCAAGCGGCGTAACCCCCGCCACTGCCGCCAGCGCCTGACGACGCTCCGTCTGATCTCGCGCCTTGTACAAATAAGCGATGCCTTCCTCCGTAATCACATGCGTTACATCGTCGCCATAGATCATTATAGGCGCAGCCGGCAAGCCGGCCTGCCGTCCGACCTCCAGCGCATCCAGCGATTCCACGAAGGTCGGCGCATCTCCCTTCTGGTGTGTTTCCACCATTTGCACGACCAGCTTGCGGCCGCGCACCAGCGGATCGGACGCGCCATTCGTCATCAGGCTCAGCCACGCCGGAGAAGCATGACGCCGTCCGCGCGGGTCGCTGCCCATATTGGGCGCGCCGCCGAATCCCGCCAGTCGGCCCAGCGTCACCGTTGAAGAATTCGCGTATTCATCCATTTGAAGCGTCGAGCCGATAAACAGGTCCACGCCATACAAGCCCGCCATCTGGCAGTAGGCGCGGTTCGAGCGCATGCTGCCGTCGCGGCCTGTGAAGAAAATATCCGGCCGGGCCGCGATATACCGCTCCATCCCGACCTCGCCGCCGAAGCTGTGTACGCTGTCCACCCAGCCGCTTTCAATCGCGGGAATTAAGGTCGGATGCGGGTTCAGCGCCCAATGCTTGCAAATTTTGCCCCGCAGCCCCAGCTTTTCGCCGTAGGTCGGCAGCAGCAGCTCAATGGCCGCCGTATTGAAGCCGATGCCATGGTTCAGCGACTGCACCTGGTGCTTTTCGTACACGCCGCGAATGGCCATCATGCCCATCAAAATTTGCAGCTCCGTAATTTGCCGCGGATCGCGCGTGAACAGCGCCTCCAACTGATACGGCTTCGTCGTGGGGATGACGACATCGACCCACGAGCCGGGAATATCGACGCGCGGCAGCTCCTCGACCACCTCGTTTACCTGTACGATCACAATACCGTTTGAGAAAGCTGTCGCTTCGACAATCGCAGGCGTCTCCTCTGTATTTGGACCCGTATACAAATTGCCCTGCAAATCGGCCTTATCCGCAGCCACCAGACACACATGCGGGATCAGGTCAATAAACATCCGGCCGTACAGCTCCAGATATGTATGGATCGCCCCGATATCGATAAAGCCGTCCTCGACCATCTGCGCCACCCGCAAGCTTTGCGGTCCCGCGAACGAAAAGTCCAGCTTGCGAGCAATCCCCTTCTCAAATACATCCAGATGCTCAGGCCGGGAAATGCTGCTGATCAGCAGATGCAGTCCGCTTACTTTAGCGGGATCAAGCCGGGCCAGCGCCCCCGACAAAAACGTCGCCTGCTTCTGGTTATTGCCCTCCAGCGCCACCCGATCGCCCGAACGCAGCAGCAGCTCCAGCGCATCGACCGCCCGCTCCTCCGCGAGCAGCGGACCGCGCAGCCAAGGCTCAATCCGCTTCATCCGGCGCTGCTTCTCATCCCGGCGCGTCGTCCAGCTGCGCACAGCTTCCATTGTCTCCATCATGCGCCGCTCACCCCTTCACCGATCCGACCAGCATGCCCTGGTTGAAAAAGCGCTGCAGGAACGGGTACACCATAAGCATCGGCAGCGCCGTCAGCACGACGCCGGCCATCCGCACGCCGGGGCTGTATTCATAACCGCCGGGCAGCGTCGCAATCGTCTCGTCCGGCTGGTTCAGCATTTGCCGCAAAAACACCTGCAACGGCCATTTGTCCTGATCGTTCAAATACAAAATCGCCGAGAAATACGTATTCCAATGCTCCACCGCATAAAACAGCGTAATCGTCACAATAACCGGAATTGACAGCGGAATCATAATGCTCCACAGCAGCCGGTATTCCGAGCAGCCGTCCATCCGCGCCGACTCCTCGACCTCGGCCGGCACCCCGGCGAAAAACGTCCGCATGACGATCAGGTTAAACGGCACAATCGCCGTCGTCAGAAACAGCGCCCACATCGAGTTCAGCAGGTGCAGCTCACGGACGACCAGGTACAATGGAATCATCCCGCCGCTAAACAGCATCGAAAATACGATCAGCAAATTGATCGCCTTGCGCCCGGTCAGCCAGCTTTTCGACAGCCCGTATGCCATCAGCGAGGTGAGCACCATATTGATCAGCGTACCGATGACCGTAATGTAAACGGAGTTCCATAGCGATAGCATAAAGCCGGGGTTCGTCAGCAAATACCCGTACGAATTGATCGTCCACTCCTGCGGGATCAGGAAGAAGCCGCGCGACAAAATTTCATGCTTGCTGGCAAAGGAAGTCAGAAACACGTACAGCAACGGGAACAAAATACAAATCAGCGCGGCCGCCAGCAGCCCGTACACCAGCCCCTGAAATAACGGGTCGCGTCCTCTCGCATCAAAGCTGCGCATGCTAATACACCCCTTCTTCGCCGAATTTTTTAGCCAGCCGGTTTACCATGACGACCAAGGCCAGACCGATCACGGATTTGAACAAGCCAATCGCTGTCGGATAACTGAAATTGCCCTGCAAAATGCCGTTGCGGTACAAATACGTATCAAAAATATCCGAGACCGCCATATTCGCCGGGTTTTGCATCAGCAAAATATGCTCGAAGCTCAAGTCCAGCACGTACCCGACCCGCAAAATAAACAGGACGATAATCGTCGTGCGCAGCGCAGGCAGCGAAATATGCCACAGCTGCCGCCACCGTCCCGCGCCATCCATCACCGCCGCTTCGTACAGCGTCGGATCAACCGCCGCCAGCGCAGCGAAGAAAATAATGGCCGCCCAGCCGGCTTCCTTCCACACGCTCTGCAGGTTGTACAGCACGCGGAAATAATCCGGATCAGTCAGCAGCTCCAGCGGGGCGAAGCCCATACTAACGAGCAGCTGGTTGATTCCGCCGTCCTGCGTGGAGAACAGCAGCACCGTGATGCTGACTACGATGACCCACGACAGAAAATGCGGAATGTTCAAAATCGTCTGCACTGTCTGCCGGAACCACCGCGTGCGCGCCTCGTTCAGCAGCAGCGCAAGCACAATCGGGGCCGGGAAAAACAGCAGCAGGTTCAGCCCGCTCAGCAGCAAGGAGTTATTAAAAATTTGCCAAAAATCCGGGTCCCCGAACAAGCGGGCGAAGTGGTCTAATCCGACCCAGGGACTTTCGGCAAAGCCGATAAACGGATCATAATCCTTGAAGGCCAGCAGCACCCCCAGCATCGGCAAATACTTGAATACGATAAAATAAATCAATCCCGGAAAAATCATCACATACAACGGAATCCCCCGCCGCAAGTTGCCCAACAGCAGCCCTCCGCGCGCCGCCTTGGGCGAAACGTCGCTGACCAGACCCGCTTTCATTTCTTTCTCCATTCCGCTCCCCCCGTTTCTTGCAGATCCTGCTCCGCATAACTCAAGTATAGGGGCTGCACCCGGACAAGACATGATCCGATCTTGCGAAACAAGGACCGATTTTGCGATCCTGATACCGCTTCCACTTGTGCTTGCTTTCTGCGCAAAAACGCCTTCATCCCCGCGTCCCCGCAGGTTTGAAGGCGTACCGACCCGATTACGCGAAAACCGGGTTATTTTTTCTTAAATTCCGCGTTGATTTCCTCGGTGATTTTATCCCCGCCGTTTTTCTTCCACTGGGCGATCGCATCGTCGATGCTATCAACCGGGGATTTGCCCATAATGATGCCGGTCATCGCTTCGATCATCTTCTGATCCAGCGTTTGCGCCGATTTATTGGCTGTATCCGAGAACAGGCCGGCGCCTGCGTTAGGCGTGCGATATTTCGCATTTTCCTTGAACCAAGGGTCCATCTGCTTGATCGCGGCATCGCCGTCCCACAGACGAACGGACACAAACGGATCGAAGCGCCGGATCAGCCAGAAGGACAGCAGCCACGGACGGTCGGTGTCAAACGCAGCAAGCTTCTCGTATTTGCCGTCGGCGGTTTTTTTGTAGTGAACGCCCTCGACGCCATTTTTAATCAGCTGGAAGCCCTCGTCGGACAGCATGTAATCAAGCAGCTCCAAAATACGCTCCTGCTTCTTCTTGTCGATCTTCGCGTTGATCACGACCTTGTTGAGCGGCACCGTGGTCGTCGTGCCTTGCAGACCGGTCGGCCCCTTAGGCGGCGACAGCTGAACGACCTCGGCCGTCGGCGTAATTTTTTTGATCGCAGGCAGCGCCTGGCTGTATACGGTCGTCGGCAGCACGTGTCCGATGCCCAGCTTGCCGCCCTCGAATTTGAAGTCAGGGTCCTTGACCTTGTTCAGCGCAAAATCCTTATCGAGCACGCCTTCCTTATACGCCTTTTGCAGGAAGGCGAGCAAGCTTTTCAGCTCGGCCGACTGGGCCTGCCACGGCACAAGCGCGCCATTCACTTCCTTCCACCCGTTCGCAACGCCAAACGCCATCTTGATCGGGTCCATCGACGCGTCGGTCGTGAAGTTCGGCATGCTGATCGACAGGCCGATCGTATCCTGCACGCCGTTGCCGTCCGGGTCCTGCGTCGCAAACGCTTTCGCAACCTGGTACAGCTCATCGGTGGTCGTCGGCATCTTCAGCCCCAGCTTATCCAGCCAATCCTTGCGGATCGCCATGGAATCGCGCGTATCGGCGACATAATACGGCAGGCCGTACACCTTGCCCTTCGGATTTTCAACCTTGATCGCGTCTTCGCCCAGATGCTTTTTCAGATTCGGATACTTGTCCAGCACCGGCGCAATGTCCAGAAAAATCCCTTTGTCCCGCCACTTGAGGAAGTCATCGCCCGCGATCATAAATGCATCCGGAAAATCATTGGAGGCTGCCAGCACGCCCAGCTTTTCCTTGTAGTTATCCGCAGGAATCCAGCTCATCTTCAGATTAATGTCCAGCTTTTTGTTCAGCTCGTCCAGCACCGGATGCTTCTCCGGCCACCCGCCGCCCTCATAGCTGCTGGTCATGAATTTCAGGTCCAGCTTTTCCTTCTGTGAGCCCGCCGCCGGAGCGCCGGAGCTTGGAGCCGGTTCGCTTCTGGGCGCACAGCCTGCGAGCAGCGCTACTGACAGAACGAACGTTACGGAAGCTTTAAGTGTATGCATACGTTTCATATCCCCCTTCGTATCTAGGTCCCTACGTCCCTAACTATAAGAAGAATAGCGCGAAATTACCTTATCCAATTTTGCGATTTCACTACGAATCCTACGTTTCCGGTCCATCCAGCCGCAGCGGAATCCGAATCGACACGACGGTGCCGCTCCCGGCAAAGGAGGAAATGTTCAAGCCGTAGCCCGTCCCGTATTTCAGTACGATCCGCGCATGCACATTCGACAGCCCCAGCGACTGGGATTGCACATATTCTTCCTCCACCCGCTCCGAAATACGCTGCAGCTGCCCTTCGATGTCCCGCAGCGTTTCCTGGTCGATGCCTTTTTTGCCGTTATCGGCGATTTCCAGAATCAGATCACGCTCCTCCATGAAGGCGCTGACAAGGATGGTGCCGACGCCGGACTGGGTTTCAATCGCGTATTTGACGGCATTTTCCACCATCGGCTGCAGCGTCAGCTTGATAATCCGCGCCTTCAGAAACCGTTCATTGACGTAGATGCGGCTCTGAAAGTTTTTCGGAAACCGGATATGGATAATGTCCAAATACTTGCGCAAAATGGACAGCTCCTCCTCCAGCGTCACCTCCAGATCGGAGAAACGGGCCGTGTACCGGTACACGTCAGACAAGTTTTGCGCCATCCGTTCGATCGTCGGAACCTGCTCCAGATAAGCGATGCTCTTAATAATGCCAAGCGAGTTGTACAGCAGATGCGGATTAATCTGATTTTGCAGCGCCTTGATTAGCGCATCCTTCTGCTGGAGCTGCAAATGCACCTCGTTCAGCTTCAGATTCAGGTTGGACTGGATCAGCTCGCGCAGCCTGGCCGCCATATTGTTGAAGCTGCGGAACAGCTGCTGAAATTCATCGCGGCCCTCCGTAGGCTCGGAGCGGACGTCCAGATGACCAAGCGCCACCTCATTCATCAGCCGCTTGAGCCGTAGAATCGGGCGGACGAGCCGGTTCGAAACATATGGAATGACGAGCAAAATGAGCAGCGCAATAATCGACAACGCCAGCAGCACCGACGAACGGGCCGAGCTGAGCCCCGCAGCTACCTCGCGGAACGGTACCATCGACACGGTCTCCCAGCCGGTCAAGCTTGACGCGTAGTGAGCGACCAAATATTCCTGGCCGTTATAGGTTTGCAGCAAAATCGGGCTGGTATGCGGCAGCTGCAGCTGGCTAAGCGGCGTCTCCGCCTCGGGCTGGCCGTTATAAGCATGCTCCGGGTAATAAATAACCGTTTTCCGGTCCTGCGACAAAATAAAAAACTGTCCCGTCTCCCCCAGCCGTGTCGCCTGAAACGCCTGCTCCACCTCATACAGCGAAATATCAATCACCAGATTACCGATCAGCGTCAGGTTCGTCTTGTCGTACACCGGCAAAATGATCGAAATGACCGGCTGGCCGTTCGCCTCGTCATAGCGGGCCTGGTGCGTCTCCAGCACCTTCAGCTCCTCCGACAAAGGACGGCCGTACCACGGCTCCTGCCCGTAATTCGCCTTGCTCGTCGATTGCGACATCGACACCAGCGTATGATCGCGCGAGATCAGAAACATATTGCGGATCTCCGAATAATTAAGCGCCGTATAGCGGCGCAGCTCGTATTCGACCGCCTGCACCTCCTCGTACGTCGGCTGCTGCGACAGCAGCCAATGCTGAACCACGTCGCTCCCGGCCAGCCCCTGCACCGATTGCCCGAACAGCCGGAAGTAAAAATCCAGATGGTAATTCAGCCGCAAAATCGCTTCCCGCGAAATATTTTCGAATTGCTTCTGCGCTTCCTTCCCATAGTAATAATTCGAAAACAGGAAAAACAGCAGCAGCGATATGACGCTGATGCTGTAAAAGGCAAGCACCATAATAGCCCGGATCGACATGCGGGGGAATAAAACCTTCATGCGCTACACTCCTAATCGTTTCCGGTATTCGGCGGGGGTCATGCCTGCAAGCTCCTTAAACATCCGGTTGAAATACGGCATCGAGTTATACCCGACCATATTGGCGATTTCGTAAATTTTCAAATCAGCCTCCTGCAGCAGCTCCTTGGCCTTCTCCATCCGGACCGCATTGACGTAATCCAGACACGTTTTTCCGGTCGCCCGCTTGAACAGCGTACTGAAGTAGGACACGCTCAGATGCGCCATCTGGGCCAGTCCGGCCAGCGTGAAATTTTCATAATAATGAGTCTGGATATGATCGCAGACTTTGACGATCGCCGCACGGGTTTGCTGCTCCTCCGCTTCGGAATCAAGCAAAATCCACGCCTCCGCCAAATCGCGGAAATGCTTTTGCACGGCCCTTTCCTCGTATTCGATCAACGGCCGGTGCGGCTGTCCGGGACTACCGCCCTGCAGCAGCTCGTTCAGCTTCATCGACAGCAGGGACAGCAGGTTTTTGCCCAGCGCCTGCTCCCGCTGCCGGATGCGCAGCAGGCTCGATGCAAGCGCTGTAATTTCCTGCAGCTGCTTCTGCTTGTACATGCCGGGAAGCTGGTCGATCACCTGCTGAATTTTAAAGATGTGGTCGCGATACTCCGCTTGCTGCTCCAGCCGCTTGACCGTGCGCCGCAGCGCTTCGTGCAGCTCGGGCTTCTCCACCGGCTTGAGCAAATATTCCGAGACGCCAAACCGCATCGCCTGCTTCGCATACTGGAAATTATCATAGCCGCTGAGAATGATCGGAATAACCGGCAGCTGGTGCTGGTGAATTTGCTCGCAAAGCCATAGCCCCGTTTGCTGCGGCATCATAATATCCGTCACCACAATGCCGGGCCAGCTGTGCTGAATGAAATTCCACGCTTCCTCGCCGTTGCCGACATCGCCGACGACGGTAAAGGGCGGGTTCAGCTCCTCGATCATCTGGACAACCGCATCCCGAATCCATACTTCATCCTCCGCTACCAATACCTCGATCATGTTGGCCGCCCCCATTTCCCCTGCACCTGATGTTCATTCGCCGCCGCGCCGATCCCCTCGCCCTGCTTACTCCCAGAAAAACCGGCCTGCCAAAAACGGCTCCACCTCGGCAGCGGCCCGGGCAGCCCCCAGCTCCGCATGCATGCGCCGGACAACGTCCGCCTTGCGGTAGATGTCGTCGGACATGCCGACAATCGCCTGCCAGGCGTCCGCATCAAGCCGCATCACCTGCGTCACCCCGCGCTGAGGGTCCCAGGGCAGCCAAGGCGAAGCTGCCGTCTGCGGAGCCGCAGCGTTTGGATCGCCGCTGTGCAGAAAGCCGCACAAGCTGCGGGCCATCCAGCCGCTTAATGCAACGCGGCCGGGCCGGTTGCGTTCCGAATAATAACGGTCGGGATACATCTGTGCCACGATCGACTCCTCGTAGCCGGTCCAGAAATCCATATCTGCGCCATGGGTCGCGCCAAACAGCTGGCTGTACGCCGGATCGACGTCCCCCGCCGAGCCCCAGGCGAACCGGAAAGCGTACACCGGCGCATCCCCCGGCGACTGCATCAGCACATCCGCCGTCTGGTCCGCGTTGAAGCCCGCGTACAGCATGCTGCCGTATGTTTTCGCCTGGGTATACAGCCGGAGCGTGTCGGCATCGTCCAGCAGCGTTCCTTGCCAGAGCGGTTTGGCGAACAGCGGCTCCTGGGACAGGAAGGCCGAAAACTCATCCAGGTCCGAGCCCAGCATCGTCGGGACGCGGCGGCGGCCAGCTTCGTTCAGCGCAACGAAGCCTTCGCTTGGCAGTACAACTCCGTCCGTAAATAAATGCGGAAATCGTTCCATCCGAATGTGCGTCGGACCGCACAAAGGCGTAAACTGCTCGGCCGGCGTGCTGCGAAGCCGCTTGCCTAGCTCGAGCAGCGCGTCCGGCTCTGCGGCTGGCTTCTCGCCGTCTGCTTCGGCGGCATCAACGGCTGCTGGCTCGCTTGTCTCCGCGTGCGAAGCAACGCTGGCAGCGCACACGTCAGACGCTGCTTGTCCGCTCGTCTCTGCGGACGACGCAGCTGTCACCTGCTCCCCGGCCGCCGCTGCTTCTCCTAACGGCTGGCGCCTATCGCCAGCTTGCCCGCCAGCCGCTGCCTGTCCATCGAACAGCCGCTGCACAAGCTCAACCGCATACCGCTCGCCCAGCTCCGGCGCGGCAAGCGTCAACCCGCCGCTCAAGCCGAGCACCTGGTGATAAAGCCCTTTCGCCAACGGACAAATGGTCAGCGCCATCACATTGCGTGCGCCCGCCGACTGGCCCGCGATCGTCACCTTCTCCGGATTGCCGCCGAAGCTGGCAATCGTCTCCTGCACCCAGCGCAGCGCCTGGATCATATCCAGCAGCCCGTAGTTACCGGAATCATCCAGCGGGTCGCCCGTACGCAGCGCAGGATGGCGCAGCCAGCCCATCGCCCCCAGCCGGTAATTGAGCGAAATGACAATACTATTCGTCTGACCGCACAGCCAGTCTCCCTTGAACTGTTCGCCGGAGCCGTTCGTATTCCCTCCTCCATGCGCAAAGACAAGCACAGGCAGCCCCGTCTCAGCCGTCGCCGGTCTCCATACATTCAGGTACAGGCAATCCTCGCTGCCGAGCAGCTCCATGCCGGGGTAAGCAAGCTGCAGCGAGGGCGATGCAAATTGCTTCGCGCTCCGCACGCCGCCCCAGGCTCTTACAGCCCGGGGAGCGCGCCAGCGCAGCTCGCCAATCGGCGGCTCCGCATAAGGAATGCCCAGCCAGCCAAGCGTCTGGCCGTCCCGCATCTGCATGCCCTCCACAATGCCAAACGCCGTTTCCTGCCGAATATGGGCTTTATAGCTATATTTCGTCGTCATCTTTACAGCCTCCCCAGGTTGAGTCGAAAAATTACGCTTACTATATCCTCTTCCCCGACAAAACACGAGAACCAATCCTACGATTCACGACCCAAATCCGCTTTCCGAAAGCTTCGGCTGCAACAAAAACGCCCCGCCTCTCATCCTGCATACGATGAGAAGCGGAGCATCCATGTGCTTCGCGAGTGCGCCGCCGGCTACAGCTTGTAAATATCGCGGTATTTCGCTTGCAAATACTCAACCAGGTAACCGGGATTCAACTCCTCGCCGGTCACATCCAACACGATTTCCGCCGGGGACAAGCTTTTGCCGTGACGGTAAATTTTGTCAGTCAGCCACGTCTTGACCGGCTCCAGGTTGCCTTGCGCAACCAGTTCCTCCAGCCCTCCCAGCTCGCGGTCAAGCGTCCTCGCAATTTGCGCAGCATACATATTGCCAAGCGCATAAGACGGGAAGTAGCCAAACGCGCCTCCGGACCAGTGTACGTCCTGCAGGACGCCTTCTCCGTTGTTTGCAGGCTCAATGCCCAAATAGTCGCGGTATTTCTCATTCCAAACCCGCGGCAGATCCGCGACCTTCACCGACCCGTCAAACAACGCCTTCTCGATCTCATAACGAATCATAATATGTAAGTTATAAGTCAGCTCGTCAGCTTCGATGCGGATCAACGACGGCTTCACCTCGTTGGTCGCCGTGTAGAAGCTTTCGGCGCTGACGCCGTCAAACTGCCCCGGATAGTTGGCCTGCAGCTCCGGGTAGTAACGGCTCCAAAACGCGCGGCTGCGGCCGATCATATTTTCCCAGAAGCGGGACTGCGACTCGTGAATGCCCATGGATGTACCTGTGCAGAGCGGCGTGCCGATCAGCTCCGGCGAAATATTTTGCTCATAGAGCGCATGTCCGCCTTCATGAATGGTGCCGAACAGCGCGCTGTTCACATCGTCGTGCAAATAACGCGTCGTAATCCGCACATCGCCCGGATTCAGTCCGGTGGCGAACGGATGCACCGTTTCGTCCAGACGGCCGGCCTCGAAGTCGTAGCCCATTTGCTCCAGAATAAACAGACTGAACTTTTTCTGCTTCTCCAGATCAAAGGTTTGCTTCAAAAACTGCGTATTCGGCTCGTTGCCGGAAGCCTGGATTTCCGCCAGCAGCGGCACGACCTGCTCCCGCAGCGCGCCGAACACCTGATCCAGCTTTTCAACCGTCATGCCTGGCTCATACATGTCGAGCAGCGTGTTATATTTATGGCCCTCGTATCCCCACAGCTCAATAAACTCCAGGTTGAAGTCCACAATTTTCTCCAAATAAGGGCTGAACGATTCGAAATCCGCGTTATGCTTGGCGTCCTCCCAGGCAGACTCCGCTTGCGAGGTCAGCACGACATACTGCTGGTAGCGGTCCGGAGGAATTTTATTGCTGCGGTCGTACTCCTTCTTGCACTCGCGAACGATCCGCTGGTGGATGCGGCCAAGCCGCTCCAGCTGCTCCGGCTGCGTGAAGAAGTCCAGCAGGTCGCGCATCTGCGTCGATACCGACAGCCGGAACAGCTCGCCCGACAGCTCGCCGACCACCTCCGAACGGGCTTCGAGCCCTTTTTTCGGCGCGCCGGTCCGCATATCCCAATAAATGAGGCCAATCGCTTCCTCGTAGCTTTTCATTTTCTTCACAAGCTGCTTGAATTCCGCCCATTTGGCTTCATGCACTTCCGTACTCATGCGGGATGCCCCTTTCCTGTTCCGTTATCGGTTATCCATTTGGTTTGTGCGCGACTGCCTTACGCTTGCCTGGCGTTTGCCTTACATTTGATCCTGCCTGGTCTTGTCATCCGAAGCAACTTCCGGCACAATAGGAACAGTCGGCATGGAAGCTCTGCTTCCGAAAACTGCCTATCAGCAAGGAGTGATGACCACGATGCAGTTAACTTGTACAGCAGAAGCAGCAGCCGCGATCAGCCAGCTCATGGATGCCAATCGTCCCGGCGTGCTGCGGCTCGTCTATGACAACGAGGGCTGCGGCTGCGCTGTAAACGGCGTGCCCTCCCTTTGGATCGAAGCCCATCCGCAGCAGGGCGACTTCCGTCTGGAAGCGGACGAGCTCGCTTGCGAGCTGTGGATGGAGAAAAAGCACGCCATTTATTTCGAGGAACGGATGAAGCTTGACTTTAACGGCCTCGGCCAAGGGTTCACCCTGAAGAGCAACGGCCAGATTTACAACGCCCGGATGAGCCTGATCGACAAGCGCTCCTGAGCGGCGGTCCAGCGGCCTACCCTTCGACGATTACATCCAGCTTGCCGGTAGACGGGTCAATAACCAGACCATGCACCGGAATATCCGGGATTAGCGGATGGTTGCGGATCAGCTTCACACTGCCGCGCACGCTTTCCCGGACATCGTTGAAGCCCTGCAGCCATTGCTCCAGATTCACGCCGGAATATTGCAAAATATCAACCGTCTCCTGCTTGATGCCCCGCTCGATAAATTTCTGCTTCATGTCCTCGGCATTCAGGCTGCCCATCCCGCAGTCATGGTGGCCGATTACAAACACCTCGCTGGCGCCCAGCGCATAGATGGCTACGATAATGCTGCGCATGATGCCGCCAAACGGCGTGTTAACGATGCCGCCGGCCGATTTAATAATTTTAACATCCCCGTTTTTGATATTCATGCTCGCAGGCAGCAGCTCAAGCAGCCGTGTATCCATACAAGTCAGGATCACGTATTTTTTGTCCGGGTATTTGGAGGTCAGGAAAGGCTCATATTGCTTGTCCTGCACAAAAGTTTCATTAAAAGCCAAAATTCGTTTCAATGATTCATTCATTTCTAAGTTGCCTCCGCTTCTTATGCCAAATTATGTTTGCCTTCCTGCCTTGCCGTGTTGCTTGTACGAGTGACGACTCCGCCAGCCCGCCGTTTGAACCATTCCTCCGGTCGCTAGGAGATCAGCATCCGCGCACGCTTCCGGACGAAGTCGGATAAAAACTGCAGCCGCTCCGTCTCCAAATTATAAGCGGGGTGGGCGATAAATTCAAAGTCAAACAACGCTCTCACCTTTTTTTTGTGAGCGGCTTGCATAAAGGCCTGAAGCTCCGCGAGATTTGCATTGGGCAAGCCCGCGAACGTAAAAGCTCTCCACGACAAATACGAGTCGATCTGGCCAGCCTCCTTCAAGTCATCGTTCATCGCCTGATGCAGCAGCGACAAGCCATTGTCAAAAATAGGAGCGAGCCCGATCAGCTCACCTGAACCGTTATCTCGCAAAAATCCGAAATTACCGAAATGCCGGTCATGATTCGCGATAACGGCATCGAAAATCATCATATCCACGAGCTTGGCGTACTGCTCAGTCGAGCTGTACATCCTGAGCAGTTCCAGCGCGTTGACGTCGGGATGCGCCATGTAAGCAGGAATAAACGAAATGTCCTCGGAAGTAAATAACTCGCAGGTTGAGCATAACGTGTCCTTCCACTTCACAAGGTCGTATTTCGTATAATCCAACCCCATGGCCTCAGCCACCTGCGCAGCATAAAATTCGGAGTATGGCTCCAAGCCCGCGTTAGCGTACCCCTCCGTCCCCCCCTTATACAAGTAGATGCTTCCATCCATTCTTCTCCAGCATTTTTTCAGCATGCCATTCGTTGTAAACTCGGGCGAGGAAATGATCCCTTTCACTTTGGTCGTGTACCCTGTAAACGCCACAAGAGCCAAGGTGTCCGAAAACTCATTCTCATATAAATTATGATTCTCCCAGACCAAATGCTCGTTTTCCTGCGGAAGCACCCAGTAATCGTCATTTAATGAGAGACCGAAGGTCACAGTGAGCAAATTAACCAGACGATGATCCTGCTGCGGCAGCGTGTCCAGCACTTTATCTACGAATTCCCGGTTTTTGGGTATAAATCTTCCCTCCAACCATTGAAGCAAGTCCTTGTCCGACGGATTCAGTAAATAAGGCCATTTGGCAGGATCGGCATCTATAATCTCGTTGATTTTACATTCTACAATTCCTAGTGTCAGCATGTAAAGGGAAAACCGGGCCAACGAAACATTTTTTTTCTTTAAGACATACGATTTCTGTCTCCGTACCTGTATCGTTGAAAAAACATTCATCCTAGCCCACCCCTTTTATGTCAAATCGACACGATATCAGCGTCCCGGCGCCCCGCGCAAGCCACAGCGGCATGCGGCTGCTCCTTGGCCGCCCAATCCATCAGGCTATTGCTCCGTTTCGCTTAGCCGACATGCAGCGCGCTGCTCCTTCTGCCGCAGCCGTTCCGCGATTACACCGCTCCGGTCGCGCAGCGTATGCTTGTTGAGCAGGAACTCGTCGTCCGGCGGGCTCGGCCGCCCCCATGCCGTCTGTTCTCCGCAGCGCTCCCGGCAAGCGGCCAGCAGCACCTGGTCCACGATCGGCAGGTTCAGGTCGACGAAGGCCGCGGACGGTTTGTTCGGCACCAGCTCCCGCAGCCGATCGGCGAGCCTCTGCCGTGTCGCTTCATGATCCAGCCCCAGCGGGTCCAGCGAAGCCTCATTCATCCGCTGTACTGCGCTTGCCAGCATTTTCGCCGCTCCCGTCCGTCGTCCCCGCCGTTCATGATAGGAGGCAACCGCGATCTGAATCAGCACGACGTACGCGGCGCTGTGCGGATCGTCGGGATGCTCCTTCCAATACTCCTCCAGCACCTCATGACATTCGAAATAATCCCGCTCCGCATGAAAATAAACAAGAAAGCGTATATAGTCCTCCGGGTATTTACTCATGCCGCCCTCCTTATTTACTTCTGCTGGACTCGCCGCAGCTGCCTGCAAATTTATTGTAACAATTTTGCGGAAAAGTTGAAACCATTCTCCGAACCGGCCGTAGTAGTGATTGTATAACTACCTATTTTCGATCTGGAGGATGAAAAAAGATGTGGAAAAAGCTTTCTCTCGTATTAATGGCAGCTACCATCGCCTTCTCGTTCAGCGCGCCTGAGCAAGCTGACGCGAGAAAATACTCTTCGTCCAAGAAGAGCTACAGCCCGAGCAGCAACTCAACAAACCAAACACCGGCTAACGGTAACGGGGCTACCACCTCGAATCCTGCCGCATCCAAAACACCTGCCGCTTCGACGGCAACTCCGGCGCAAAAGCCTGGATTTTTCAGCGGCGGCCTGATGAAGGGCCTGCTGATCGGCGGCTTGGCCGGCATGCTGTTCGGCGGTCTGTTCGGCGGCCTGGGCGCACTCGGCAACATTCTCGGCTTGCTTGTAAACGTGCTTGCGATCGTCGTGCTGGTGGTCGTGATCCGCAAAATTTACATTCACTTCCGCGACCGCAAAAAGCTCAACCAGGAGCCGCGCGGCAACGACTACCGTTAGGAGCCGATTTTAAACGATGAAGCTATCCGAGCAAGATATTATCAATGCAGTCTGCCTGCATATAGCAGAGCGCAAGCAAATTCATCCGAGCCAGGTTGAAGTTGAGCTGATGTGGGATGAGGAATACGGCTTTTCCGCCGAGGTAACCTCTGCGGGCCGCAGCCATATCATCGTCCTCTCCAATCTGCTGGAAGCGATTGACCGTTACTTGTTCCACCAGCACAACATGCGAATTTTCCGCGATCAAATCCGGCTGGAGCTGGAAGAAGAAATCGTCGCTTACGTGGCCGTGTAAACCGGCCGCTGACGCACCTGAACCGGCAAGCCCTGACTGTTCCGCAGTCCGGGTTTGCCGGTTTTTCGGCTTTCTAGCATTTACCACGCAACTTTCAGCCCCGCTTTCCCGTCTTAGTAGAGTGATAGAGTCTGCACATTTGGGACAGAAAGAGGCTGATGTATGTTGAAGCGCAACACCCTGCTGTCGTTAACCGTCCTCTCGCTGCTTATATCTGCAGCCAGCCCGGCAGCGGCAGCTGACAAAACGTCGAAGTACCGGGTTTACCAGGATACGACGCTGATTTATGAGGCATCCGATTACAAGTCGGCCGAGGCGTACGCCCGCCGCTATACCAGCTCCCATGTGGAGGAAATCGGCTCGCGCAACTGGGTTTGGCATAATTATCCGCGGTACAAAGTGTACCAGCACGGCTACAGCAGCTCAGCCTGGGAATTCGCCACGCTGGAGCAGGCGGTGCGCGAAGCGTCCAAATGGGGCAATGCCAGCGTACGCGACCTGCAGGACGGCGGCTGGGTATGGAACAATTATCCGCGATACCGGGTGTATCAAGGAGAAGGCACGCTGGACTCCTGGACGTTCCGAACGTTAAATGAAGCGATCGCCGAAGCCAAAAACTGGTCCAATTCGCATATCATTGATCTGAACACGCATGCCTGGGTATGGGATAATATGAGCGCAACCGTCAAGCAGCAAGCACGGTCCGACAGCCCCAAGGTGTATCAGGTTTTTCAAGGCACTCATACTGCAGATAGCTGGACGTTCGCCTTGCTTGAGGATGCCGTGGGCGAGTCGCTGCGCTGGGGCAACTCAACCGTCGTCAACACTAGCACCGGCAGCGTCGTGTTCTCGAACGTCAAGCCGTACAGCGTTTACCAGAACGATACGCGGATTAACGAATTTCTCAGTCTGGACGATGCGATCGCTTATGCGAAGCAATACGCCCATACGAAGATCGAAAACGAGCAGGCTCCGCCGGTGAACGGCAAGCCGCAGGTGATCTGGAATAATTATCCTTATTACCAAGTGTTTCAAAACCAAAACCGTATCGGAGACTTTACCTCCATCGGCTCGGCGCTGCAAGTTGCGAAGGGCTACAGCAATGCTTCGATCCGGCTTTACGACGATGGCACGGCCATCTGGGACAATTTGCGGAAGCTGCAATACTGGGGCTGGAACGGCAGCTCGGCCGATGCTACGATTCGCAGCCAGACGAATACAACGGTCGGACTGGATGTCGTCTCGCCAACCTATTTCGTCCTGGCGGACGCGGCGGGCAACATCACGGATACGTCCAGCAAAGACACGGTCGCCTGGCTGAAGCAACAAGGAATGGCGGTGCATCCGCTGGTCAACAATCAATTTGACGCTGCGCTGACGACGAAATTTCTCGCATCCGCCGAAGCGCGCGCCAAATTTATTCAGACCATCGTCAGCAAGTCCGCTTCGCTTGGCGTAGACGGTATCAATGTGGACTTCGAAAGTCTCGCCGCAGGCGACCGGACGAACTTCACGACCTTCATGCAGGAGCTTGTCACGGCTGCGCATGCCCGCAAGCTGCTGATCTCCGTTGACCTGCCTCGAGGCAGCGTCAAGTGGAATGCAAAAACGGCCTTCGATCATGAGAAGCTGGCCGGAATCGTGGACTACATCATTACGATGACGTATGACCACCATTGGAAAGGCAGCACGGAGCCAGGTTCGGTCGCCGGCCTGCCATGGGTCGAGGAAGGCGTCAAGGAGTTTCTGTCCTACGGCATTCCGCGCGACAAGCTGATTATGGGCATTCCGTTTTACGTACGCGAGTGGAAAGTAAACAGCAGCGGCGGTCTGGAGAGCAACCGCGCCGTACTGTTCAAGGATATTCCCGCGCTGGTCCGTGACAAAAAGGCGACTCAAACGTGGGACCCTGAGTTCCAGCAATACAAGGTTGAGTACAGCGAGGGCGGCTATCGCTACGTATTTTGGCTGGAAGACGAGGCAACGGTGAAGGCCCGCATCGAGATCGCCGCCAAGCATGAGCTGGCCGGTGTCGCCGCGTGGCGTCTCGGCTATGATACGACTGATCTGTGGAAGATGATGATCCAGCAGAAATAGCATTTGGAAGTAACATCAGCAATAACGACAGAAGTCCCGGCAGCCTGACCGTTGCCATGCACGCGAGCGATCCTGCCCAAAAAAGCATCCCGTACGCCAGATCAACCGGAATACGGGATGCTTTTTCGCTGCGGTGCGTCGTCTGGCTAAAACAAGGCAGCTTGCTGCCGGTATTGCTCCGGGGACATTCCGGCCGTCTTGTGAAACATGCGGTACAGCTGGCTCGGACTGGAGAAGCCGACCTCCAGGCTGATTTCCGTCACCGTCTGCCGGGTTACGCGCAGCAGCCGTTTCGCTTCCTCGATCCGCAGGCCCAGCATGTATTGATACGGAGCATAACCCGTCTGCGCCTTAAACGAGCGAATAAAGTGAAACCGGCTCATACCCGCGATGCCGGCCAGCTCCTCGACCGAAATCGGCTTTGTGTAGCTGTCCTGCATAAATGCAAGCACCCGGCTCACGTGTATATCCTCCAGCTCCGGCAGCGCCGCATGCAGCCGTTCCGGGCCGACGTGCCGATGATTGCCGCGCAGCGTCCGCGATACATACCGGATAATTTCGGCCTCCGTCTCTTCGACCGCCCCCGGCTCCGTCCGGTCAGCCGAGCATAACGCCAGGCTCCATCTGCGATGCTGCTTCAGCAGCTCATCACCGTTCACCTGCTGCCGCGCCGCAGGCTCCCAGGGCCGATCCAGCCCCCATAGCTCATGCACATTGCGCTTCAATTGAATAATGACGACCCCTTCGCCGTCAGCGAGGCGGAACGAATGGCGCTCATTCGGGTACTGAATCAACGCCTCTCCGCTGCCCAGCCGGTACGAGCGGTTTTCCTGCTCGAAATCGCATGCTCCATAGATCGGCACCGTAATCTGGTAGCAATCTTCATGACAATGCGCTTCGTTCGCAAATGTATGCTCAATCCGCCACAGCTCCAGCCGCGGGGTAGACATGTGTATATGCATCGACCATCACCCGCATCCAGTATAGCAAATCCTGCTCGAAAGAACAGCAACAATCGCGACGACACGGCAAGCTGCTCTGCGGTAAGCTATCCAAATAACTCTACTGCAAAGGATGGTCCTCATGAAAACCGCAATCAATCCGGCCATCGCGGCAGCCCGCGCCTCATCCCTGTACGCGCTGCTTGGCGTCAGCACGGCCCATCTGCTGAATGACGCGATGCAGTCGGCTGTTCCGGCCGTCTTTCCGCTGCTGCAGCAATCGCTCAACCTGAGCTTCGCGCAAATTGGCTGGATCGCCTTTATGCTCAATGTGACCGCCTGCATCCTGCAGCCGTTTATCGGCAGCTACACGGATAAACGACCGCTGCCGTGGCTGCTGCCTGCGGGGATGCTGTTTTCCCTGGTCGGCATCATCGGAATGGCCCTGTCGTCGCAATTTGCCGGGCTGCTCGTATCCGCCATGCTGCTTGGCGTCGGCTCCTCCGTCCTTCATCCGGAGTCGTCGCGCGTCGCGCATCTCGCCTCCGGCAAAGGCAGCGGACTGGCGCAATCCGTCTTCCAGGTCGGCGGCAATACCGGGCAGGCGCTCGCGCCGCTGGCTGTCGGCTTTCTGGTGTTGCCGTACGGCACGCGCGGCCTGCTGCTGTTTGCCTTCGCCGCCGTCCTCGGCATCGCGCTGCAATATGCGGTCAGCCGCTGGTACAAGCGGCAGCTGATCGCGCCGCGTGCGGCGCGCGCGGCAAAAACCGCGGTCGTTCATCCCCGCGGTTTCGTAGCGCTGGCGATCAGCCTGCTGATCGTGCTGCTGTTTTCCAAATTTGTGTATATCGCCAGCATGACCGGCTATTATTCATTCTATTACATGGACCGCTTCCAGCGTCCATTCGAGGACGCGCAAATTCCGCTGTTTGCGCTGCAGTTCGCCGGCATGATCGGCACCTTGCTCGGCGGTCCGCTGGCGGACAAGTTCGGTCGCAAGCGGATCATCTGGTTTTCGATTGCCGGCACTGCGCCGTTTTCCTTGCTGCTGCCCTACGCAAGCCCGTTTTGGTCCATCATCCTGTGCGGATTGATCGGCGCGATTTTGATGTCCGGCTTCTCCGTGATCATCGTCTATGCGCAAGAGCTGCTGCCCGGCAAAATCGGCACCGTTTCCGGGCTGTTTTTCGGACTGGCGTTTGGCCTCGCCGGACTAGGCTCCGTCACGATGGGCTGGCTGATGGACTTGACGAGCGTCGCCTTCGTCATCCGGCTGTGCGCTTATTTGCCGCTGCTCGGCCTGCTTGCGCTGCTGCTGCCGTCTGATGCTAGGCTTGCCGGTAACGCTCCTGAATCACACTGATATGATGCCGTTCATGTCCGGCGATAATGCAGGCCAGCGCAAGCGACGACAGCTCGCTGCCGTTCGCCAGCCCTCTGCGCGCCAGCTTCTGGTCATCCAGCGTACGCAGCAGCGTCAGCGTTGCGGCGCGCACGGCCTTGTAATCGTCCAGCAGCAGCGTCAGCGGCAGGCTGTCGAAGCCGGCTTCCTGCACGTACAAGTCCTGATCGAAGCCGGATAACGTGGAGGAATCGCCGCGGGAAATGCGCAGCAGCCGGTAGGCCATAATGCGTTCCGTGTCACACAAATGACCGAGAATTTCCTTCAAGCTCCATTTCCCCGGCGCATAACGGTAGGCCGCCTGCTCTTCGCTTAGCGATGCGTACAGGTCAAGCGTGTCGCGTTCCTGCTGCTTGAGCAAGTCAAACAGATCGCCGGAGGGCAGCTGCTCGACATACAAGGCGTAAAAATCGGTGTACGTATCACGTGCGGGACGTTCGTGTAAGGTATGCAGCATAAGGGCGTTCTCCTCCTGATAATGGGTATTTAGTTATCGCACAAGCTTAGCATACCTCTTAAAGCAGCGGGAAGCTACCCCATTTCCCCTTGTTGCTCCCCGGCGGCTGCCTGCTGCTACCCGCCTGCACCGCATACTGCCTGCTGCTGCCCGCCTGCATCGCCTACTGCCAGCTGCTGCCCGCCTGCATCGCCTACTGCCAGCTGCTGCCCGTTTACATCGCCTACTGCCAGCTGCTACCCACGCACCGCCTTCCGCCTACTACCTGCTGACTACCTCCCACACTGCCTGCTAACTACCGGCTCCACACCGGCCAGTTTTTCGGCTCAACGTCAGACGTGTAACTTTGCTTCACTTTCCATCGAACCGTTTGCTCAGATGAACAATGTGCTCCGACTCCCAGTAACGCTCCACATAACCTCGGGATTTCCAGAATGCATACCCTCCCGGCAAAAATACCGACGTATGCAGGTAGCTTTCATCATACCCGGCTGACCGCGCAAACTGCTCGGCTTCCGCATACAGCCGGGTCCCTATTCCTTGCCTGCGGCTGCCCGGGCGGATGTACATCTTGACGAGCTCACAGACCGGCCCGCTGCCGATCAGAGGCTCAACGGCGGCGAACCGTCTGTCGTACGGTCGGACCGCAGCCGTGCCAACGATACACCCGGCTTCGTCCTCCGCGTGCAAAAACACCGCATCATCAGGCAGCACGTACACCTGCTCAAACCTCGCCAGGTCAAGCGGGTTCTCATAGTAAGCGCCGCGCGGGTACAAGTTGCTCATCATGCCGAGGACAAACGCCTTCACCTCAGCGCGTCGCTCCGCATCTGTCCGCACAATGCGGACCTTTGCTCCGTTTTGCATAACCAGCTTCCTTTCTTGGGGCGATCCTCCGGAAGCCCCCGTCCCATCAAGCCTCCGCCTCGGCCGGTGCGGCCGCAGCCTTTGCCCGTCCCGGCATCGCACGGCTCAGCAGCGCAACTGCGGCTGCGGCCGCAGCCAGTCCAGCGTCAACGGCAAACATCACGCTGTAGGAAAATCGGTCCGCGATCGGCCCCATTGCGATCCCGCCCAGCGATATGCCGAGATCGGCTGTCGCGATAAACAAGCCAATCAACACATTACGCGAGGCTCCCGACAGGACAAAGGTCAAATACGAGGTCAGCGTCGGATACAGCAGCGCTTGCGCCAAGCCGATCAGCACCGGAGCCGCATAGAAAACAATGGGTCCCCAAGCCTGCGCAAGCGACAGCAGCAGCGCGCCCGCAGCGCCCAGCAGGCATACCGCTCCCACAAACCGCGCATCCCATCTGCCGTCAGACGGTATTACTTTGCTTAAAGTGAACCGGGCAATGACGATCACCGCCGCCTGGATCATCAAATAAAATCCGGCATGCCCAAGCTCAATGTGCCGGGCGTACAACGGGATAAAGGCGGATACGGACCCGAACAGCACCGAAGCCGCCAGCATCAGCACGCTGCAAATCAGCAGCGGACGATGGCCTGCCAGCTGACGCAGCGCGCCCCGCATCCCGTTCGGCTCCGGCGCGGCGGCATCATGCGGCAGCGCGCCGTGCAGCGGGACGCTGTAGCCGACCAGGCCTGTCGCAATCGCAATAACGAGCAGCGCCGCCGTAAATCCGCTCATGCCTCCCCATTCCCAGATGCCGATCGCCAGCAGCGGGCCGACAATCGTCGGCATATACGTAAACAGCGAATACAGTGACAAGCCGCGGGAGCGCTCCTCCTCCGGCAGCGCGTCAATAATGCCCATTTGCAGCGCCATCGAAAAAAACGCCGTGCAGATGCCTTGCATCACGCGAGCAGCCAGATAACCTTCCACTCCGGTAAACGTATACAGCACTAAAGCCGCGCCGTTGACAAGCAGCAGCACACGCAGCACCTTGACAGGACCATGCTTGTGAACGAGCTGCCCCGCCCAGGGCCGGAAAAACATGCACGTCAGCATATACGCGCCCATAATAAACCCGATATGGCTATTGCTCGCCCCAAGCGCTTCAATCCGGATCGGGATGATGACATTCAGAATCGAATTGGCACTGAAAAATAGCAGCGCTAACCCGTACAAACGTAAAAACGGCACGGACAGCGCTTGTCGATGAAGCTTCACAACAACCTTCCCTCCGTCCGCGGTCCTCGTGTCCCCTGTACGTCAACGGCGCTGGGAACTGCACATACATGACACCTCGTACAGCGAGACCCGCAGTTTAGTCGATATACAAGGAGCTTCCTTGACCGTATGCAGTCCGGTTCAGCACCTCCAAGTTCATACTCAGCGTCGAATCCGGCACGTCCAGAGCTTCGATCAAATCAGTCCGATAGTTGGCACGCTCTGCCGGCCGCACGCTCCAAGGCTGCAGCCGCCGGGCCATCGCACGGATCGCCTCAATACTCGCTGACGTCGAAAAGCCTTGCTGCTCCATCCATTCGTCATTAAACAACGTCTGGATGTATCGTTCTCCACCGTCCGCAACCATACATACAATTCGCTGGTCGGGGGACAGCTCCTGTGCCAGCTTGAGGGCGACGAGCGCGCAAGCCCCGCTGGACGGACCGACCAAAATCCCTTCGTGGCGGGCAAGCGCTCGCGCGGTCAGAAACGCCTGCTCATCGGTCACTTTATACGCATAATCAACATGGTCCATGTTCAAATTCACCGGCGTCCAGCCGAGACCGATGCCAGGGATACGGTAAGCGTCCGAATGACCGCCGAAAATGGCCGAGCCGGTCGCGTCCACCCCAATGATTTGTACCTCCGGGGCAAATGTTTTGAGGTATTTGGAAATACCGCCCAGCTGCCCGCCCGTGCTGACAGCCGTGATAAACACCGCCAAGCTGCCCCGGCAAGCATCCCTGATTTCACGCGCGGTGCTTTTGAAATGCGCTTCGCTGTTCAGCAGACTGAAGCATTGGTCCGGACGGTACGCATGCTTGATCTCCCTGGCCAGCTTATTGGCGAGCGCAATGCGTGTCTTATGGTAGCTGCCGCTGTCATCCTGCTCGGTGACGACGACGACCTCCGCCCCGAATCCTTTGAGCAGGGCCAGGTTGGCGCTTGTCGTTTTCGGGTCCACCAAAATGATGACGCGATATCCTCGGGCTGCGCCGATCATCGCCAAGGAAATGCCGAAATTGCCGCTGGACGATTCAATAATCGTACCGCCGGGCTGCAATAAGCCGCTGCGCTCCGCTTCATTAATCATATGTAACGCTGCGCGGTCCTTGATGCTGCCTCCGGGGTTAACTCGTTCATATTTCAGCAGCACTTGCCCTTCCTGCCCTGTGTTGGTGTTGGGCAGCTTGATGAGCGGCGTCTTGCCGATCGTTTCCAAAATACTGGCGATCATCATGAATTTACTCCCTCCGTTCGTAAAAACCCTCTTCCCTATCGCCTGCGCATCGAAGCAGCAGCTGCGTATGCGGTTGATCGCTTTCATCCAGCCAAGCGTCTGTACGCTTCACTTCATCAAACGTACCGCTGTGCATCACCGCAATCCGGTGGCAGAAGGAACGCAGCACTCGGACATCATGGGAAATCATCAGGATCGAAAAGCCGAACTGCCGCTGCAAGCGCTCCAGCAGCGCCAGAATCTGTGCCTGCACGCGCATATCCAGCGCCGATACCGCTTCATCGCAGATCAGCACCTCCGGCCGCAGCGCCAGTGCGCGGGCAATGGCGATCCGCTGGCATTGGCCCGTGCTGAGCTGCGGCGGCCTGCGGCGCTGAAGATCGCCGGCAAGCCCAACGGCCTGCAAAAATACCTCGGCCTGCGCTTCCCGCTCCCGCCTGCTGCCGATCCTCAAGTAATGCAGGGGCTCCTGCACAAGCTGCAAAGCAGTGCGGCCCGGATGCAAGCTCGCCCGCGCATCCTGGAATACAAGCTGAATATGCCGGGCCAGCTCGCGCTTCGCTTTGCCCCGCAGACCGCTGATTTCCGTCCCCCGGTACAGCAGACGCCCTCCGCTCAGCGGCTCCAGGCCTGCGATGCAGCAGGCCAGCGTGGACTTGCCGCAACCGCTTTGCCCGAGAATGCCGACGATTTCCTGGCGGTTCAGCGTCAGGTTGACATTCTGCAGCACCGCCCTCTGCTGCGTGAAGCTTTTGCGCAGCTCGATCAGCTCCAGCACCGGCTCCGGTTCAGGTTCAGGTTCTTGCGGCAACAGCGACGGAAGCGGCAGCGGCTCCCGCTGGCGCGCCCGCTTGACGACCTGCGCGCGGGCAGCCAGCAAACGTCGCGTGTAGGCCGCCTGCGGCCTCGTCAAGACGGCCTTGGTCATGCCTTCCTCCACAATAACCCCATTGTTCAACACGATGACCCGGCTGCTGACGGCATGGGCTACGGCGATATCATGCGTGATCAGCAGCACGGTCAAGCCCAGCTCCTGCTGCAGCCGCAGCAGCAGCTCCAGCACCTCAGCCTGACTGACCGTATCCAGCGCGGACGTCGGCTCATCGGCAACCAGCACAGCCGGCTTGAGGCAGACGGCAAGCGCCAGACAAATGCGCTGGCACATGCCGCCGCTCAGCTGAAACGGATAGCTGTCCAGCACGCGCTCTGCATCCGCAAAGTTTAGCCGCTGCAGCAGCTTCATACTGACCGTATCTACCTCGTCCGCCGCCGCCAGCCGGTGGAACAGCAGCGTTTCCCGGAAATGCCCGCGAATCGTCAGCACCGGATTCAGCGCCAGACGCGCATCCTGGAACAGCATCGCAATGCCCTTCCCCCGGATGACGTCCCAGCGGATGCCTGCTCCGGTAAGGTCGGCCTGCCACTCCCCGCCCAGGCTCAGCAGCCCGCCGCCCACATGCGCCGAAGGGGGCAGCAGCCCGGTGATTGCTTTTGCAATCGTCGATTTACCGGAGCCGCTTTCGCCCAATACCGCGACAACTTCACCTTTGCGCAGTGAAAAGGACACATTGTGCACAACCGGAACGGACTGCCCGTGTAGTCTGTAGTCCACTTGCAGGCCGCGGACCTGCAGCATCGTTTCGTCAGTGTCGCTGATCGCCATCATGACTCCTTTCCCTGCTTACAGCTCAGATTTTTCATAAGGGTCCAGCCGGTCTCGCAGCCCTTCGCCGATCAGATTAAACGCCAGCACCGTCAGCACCATAAACAGCGCCGGTCCGAGTAAAATGTGCGGCGCCTGCAGCACATGATCCCGTCCGTCCGCCAGCATGCTGCCCCATTCCGGGGCCGGCGGCTGCGCGCCCAAGCCAAGGAAGGACAACGCCGCGATCGCCAGAATCAGACTGCCCAGCTCGAAGGTGGCCAAAATCAGCACCGGACTGATCGCCTTGGGCAGCAATTCCTTGACAAGCAGCGTGCCGTTTGACGCGCCAAGCACCTTGGCTGCTGCGAAGGACGTATCCTGCTTCGCCTGCAGCACGACGCTGCGCGTCAGCCGGGCGAAGGACACCCACCAGACGGCGACGACCGTCAGAAGCAGATGAGCAAGACTCGTGCCGAATAAAGCGGCGATGACCATCGCCAGCACCATGAAAGGAAAGGCCAGCAGCACGTCAATAAGCCGCATCAGCGCCGTATCCAGCAAGGAGCCGTGAAACAGACCGGCAGCCAGACCAGCCAGCAGCCCGATCAGCAGCGCAGCGGCGAGCGCGCAGACGGAGGACAGCAAGGTGCTTTGCCCGCCGTGCAGCATGCGGGACAGCACATCCCGGCCAAAGCGGTCTGTGCCCAGCGGATGCTCCGGGCTTGGCTTCTCCAGCCGCTTCGAGGCGTTTTGCTGCAGCGGGTCATACGGGCTGATGAAGGGCGCGCATACGATCAGCAGCGCAAGCACACTCAGGATGACGAGACCCGCAGCCAGACCAAGGCTTTGTTTCGCGTTAAGCAGCCGTTTCACCTGAAGCCTCTCCTTTGCGATGAATTCGCGGATCTACCCAGGCATAAATAACGTCCACGACCAGATGAGTTCCAATCACCGATACGATCATAACCAGGGCGTAACCCTGGATCACCGGATAATCCTTTACTAAAATGCTGTCCAGCGCATATTTGCCGAGCCCCGGCCATGAAAAAATACTTTCGATCACGACCGCTCCGCTGATCAGCGACGTCAAGGAAAGCCCGGTCAGCGTGATCAGCGGCAGCAGCGCATTAAGCAGCGCATGACGGACGACCCGCTTGCGGTCCAGCCCTCGAGACTGCGCCGCACGCACATACAGCTGGCCGAATTCCGCCAACAGGTTGGCCCGGACGATCCGGACCAGCTGCGGAGCGCCGATCAGGCCAAGCGTAAGCGCGGGCAGCCAAAGCCTGCTCAGGGTCGCTTCGCTGCTGATCTCATAAGCGCCGGCCTGCACGGCAAAAAACGCAAGTGCAAACAGGCCGATGACAAACGCCGGGGTCGAGGCGACAGCTACACAGGCGACCCGGATGACATGGTCATAAAACTTGCTCGCCTTGAGCGCCGACATCGTGCCAAGCAGCAGCCCGAGCGCTACCTGGACGCACAGCGCCGCAGCGGCCAGCAGCGCCGTCGCCGGAAATCTTTGCGCAAGCTCCGTACTGACCGCTCGGCTTGTATGAATCGAGACACCCAGCTCCAGCTGCAGCAAGCGCTGCAGCCAGGCCGCATATTGGACAGCCATGCTCCGGTCAAGCCCGAGCTGCGCCCGCAGCTCCGCCGCCCTCGCATCATGTGCCTGCGTGTCAGCCATCGCCGCCTCGCCCGGACGACCCAGCAGAAGCTCTACCGGGTCGCCGGGCGCAAGGCGGATCAGCATAAACAACAGGAAGGTTGCGCCAATTAACGTAAGCAATGCTTCAGCCAGCTTGCGCAGCAGCACACGGTATGCCATCAGGACGCCGCCTATTTCGCATCCAGCGACAGACCGGCATTAACCGTGTTTTCATACTGCCTGAAATGGTCCTCGAAGCCCTGCAGCCGCTTGCTCACCGCCGTCAGCTGCGGGCGCGGGAACAGGCTGATGACAGGCGCCTGCTGCGCCACCCGCTCGTTGATCCGGAGCGCCAGCTTATGGCGCGACGCCTGATCCGGCGCTTCGGCCAATTGTGCGAGCAGCTGATTCGTCTCCTCGTCCTTGTAGCCGCCGTAATTGCCGCTGCCCCCTGGTCCAAATTGTCCCTTCAGCAGCGTCAGCTCCTCGCCGAACGTATTCCACGCTTCGATCAGCGCATCCCAGTCGCCCGACTTGCGCGCTGTCTGAATCAGGCTGTAATCCCCGTGCTGAACCTCCGCCTTAATCCCGATGCTCATCCATTGGCTTTGCAGCGCTTCCCCAAGCGCCTTGTCGCCGCCCCATGTCATCAGGCGTACCGTCAGTGGCTTCCCCTCCTTTTGGCGGAGGCCGTCAGCACCCTTCGTCCAGCCTGCTTCATCCAGCAGCTTCGCCGCTTGCTCACGGTCAACCTTCGGGTAAACGGCACTGCGCGCCTCCGCATACGCCGGGTTCGAGCTCAGCCACGTCGTGACCGGAAGGCTCCGCCCCTCAACAGCGAGCGTCACCAGCTCCTCCCGGTCCAGTGCCCACGACAGCGCTTGCCGGACCCGGACATCCTGCAGCTGCGGCTTGGCTGTATTCAAATAAATCGTTTGCGTATTGGCCGCAGGCGTGTTGGACAGTCGCGTATCCTTGCTGTCCTTGAGCTGAGCGAGACTTGTCGGCGGAATATTCAGCACCACATGGCTGCGCCCGCTCAAGGCTGACAGCACGCGGGTTTGCTCGTCGCTGATCTCTTCATAGACGAGCTTCGGAATCACCGGCTTTTTGCCCCAGTAGCTGTCGTTTCGCGCAAGCACCATCTTTTGCTTAGGCGTAAATTCAACGACCTTGTACATCCCGGTCAGATCCATCGTACCGATCGCGTCATGCTTCGCTTCGGCGTTATGAATAACGGTCTGGTAGTAGCTCAAATTCAACGGCACCTGTACATGGCTGCGGCTCGTTTTCACCTGAATCGTCCGGTCGTCCGTTTTCGTGAAGCTCAGGTCGTCGAGAAACGGCTTCGCTTGCAAATCAAGCGATTTCGAACGCTCCAGCGAAGCGATGACCGCCTGGGCGTCAACCGTTTTGCCGCTCCAGAAGCTGACGTCCGGCCGCAGCCTGATTTCCCAGGTTGTCGGATCAATCTCCTTGGCGCTTTCCGCCAGTGAAGGTTCAATTTCTCCCTTGGCTGTCACCTTGAACAGCGCCTCAGCCGCCCCGATATTGCGTAAATAGCTCGACGTAAGCGGCTTGACCGGGTCCAGACTGGCCGCAATTTCCTGCCCGGCGACGATCAGCTCCTGCTGCGCCGCCTGGCTTGCTCCTCCCCCGGCCGGATTGGCCTCGCTGCCCGGATCAGGCGCAGGGCTGCCGCAGCCTGCGACTGTAACAAAAACCACTGCCGCAAGGGCAAGTAATAGCTTCTTCATGACTGAACCTCCGCTCCGCCTATTTGCGGATATATGATGTCAACCTTCGTGCAAGAACCGGGCAGGTTACCTGATGGTCTTGATGACCATCAGATCGCCTCGGCAATGATTTGCAGCCGGGTACCGAGCATTTCCTGACGGAACGCAAGCGGCTCCTCACGGGCAAAGTCCGCCACATGCGGCGCAGGCTGATCAAACAGCTGCAGCACCCGGAACCCGCTGGCCGTGACGTAATGCACCAGCTCCTGCGGAAATAGCAGCCGATGCTGCAGATGCTCCACGACCGACTTCTCCTCCCCCACCGTCCAGCAATAGTCCCGTTCCAACATCTGACTGGCCAAATCAATGCTGAATCGCGTTTGCAACGAGACGACCGTATCCGTAACCTGCCGCTGCTCCGCCAGCTCCTCCGTCAGCCAGCGCTGCCCCTCCCGGGTGAGGAAAAAGGCGGCGTTGCGCATATCGAGATACAGCAGCCCGCCGGTCGTCAGATGGTTGCGGAAGCAGGCCAGGCTCGCAAGCACCTGCTCATTGGTGAAATTGTACAGGAAGGTGCTGCCTACGCAATACAAGGCGTCAAACTGCTGCTGCAGGGCAAAGTCCGCCTGATTTCCATATACAAACGATAATCCCGGATACTGCGCTCTCGCCCAGTCCAGCATCTCTTCCGAATTGTCCAAGCCGACTGCCTCATAACCGGCCTGCTGCAAATAAGCGACCTCTTGCCCCGGTCCGCAGCCGACGTCCAGCACCTTAGGTCCCGCGTTATACGTACGCAGCACTTTATGAATAAAATGCGCCATGCTGTGGTCATGCTGACCATTGAATGCCAAGTAAAGCGAAGGGTTCGTATGCAAAAAATTATCCGTGCCCGTCTTAACCTTCATAAGTCTCCTCCTTGGGCTTGCCCCTCGTATACGTGAATAGCTGGGAAGCGTACGCGCTGAATTGCGTGAACGGAAACGGCTCCGCGATCAGCCCGGTCACGCCCCTGTTCATAAATTGCGCAACGACCGCACTGCCGGTCTGCGCATACACAATCAGCGGAATACGCCGTTCCCTTACTCGCTGCACAATTCGGTCAAACGTGCCGTTGCTTAACGTCATCGCCGTGCAAATGACCCGGTCGGCCCGCTCCAGCACCCGTTCCATATCCCGTTCAACCGGATCGCCCCACTGGGTGGCGGTCAGCTGCAAATCGCAGGGCAGGCACGTGCCCCCGCGTTCCCGGATCGCCTCGACCAGCGGATTGACCACGCCGATCAGCGCCACCTGCTCCCCGGCCTGAACGCCCGCTGCAGCGGCAATCAGGGCGTCGCGCTGCTTGGCCTTGTGCAGAGGCGTCCCCGCCGAAATGTCCACGATCCGGTCGCATTGCGCAGCGTGCGGATAGACGACGCCCAGATAGGCGTCCATCGCCGCAATTTGCACAGGCAGCCGCTTGTCCTGCAGGGCAGCCGCAAGCGACAGTCCGGACAACTGCGCAGGCGCTTCCACGTCCTGCTGCTCTACCGCATGAGCGCAAGCGCCGAAGTAGGCGTCTACCCGCAGCAGCAAGTAGTGGTTATGGTATTTCGTCGTCGAGGACGGAAATTGCGTCGTTTGATACAAATAGGAGGCTCCGGTCACCGGCAGCGTCTGCGGGTCGGGTCCGAGCTGACCCGCGAGAATCGCTTCCTTGAGCGTCTCAACCGTATGAAAAGTTGTCATCGGCATCCGCTTCAACGCCCCTTTCCGCCGGAAGCAACGCGCAGCTCGATTCGCCGGAGCGCCGCTTCCGCATAAGCTCTGGCCTCCGTACCTGCGGCATCCTGCGTCAGCACATGGCCCAGATAGCAGGCGTTATCAATCGGAGTGTCAAGCTGCTTGCCTACGCACGCCTCCAGCTTGTAGCGGACAACATGCTCTTCAGCCTCCAATGCTTCGGCCCCCTGCAGTTCGGTCACCGTACCGCCCTGCGGCGGGACGAGAAACATGACGGCAGCGCTCGCTATGCCGCAATCGCGGACGGTCAGTACAGGCTTGCGGCTCAGCGACAGCTCCACAAACGCCTCCAGCAGATCAATGCCTGCCACGCGCTGGATCAGCTCGACAATATAATTGCCGGCCGTGCGCGGATTGATTTCGACGATACGCGGGCCTGCGGGCGTCAGCTTGACTTCGGTGTGGGCAATCCCGTGGTCGAAGCCCGCCGCCTCCAGCGCGCATCTGACAAATTGCGTAACGACCGCCGCCGTGTCATCGTCGAGCTTCGCTGGAAACATGTGGCCGTTTTCGATGAAATACGGGGCGCCTGTGACCGACTTGTCCGTAATGCCCAGCATCGTCGTTTCACCGTAGCAGGAAACACTTTCGACGCTGACCTCCTCGCCCTCCATATACGCTTCCAGCAGGTAGGTGCGGTCCCGTTCCTGATCACGGAAATTAAGCGGGAACGCCTCCAGCGCCCGGTAAGCCTCGTGCAGCTGCGCCGGATCTTGGATCAGTCTCACAAAGGCGCTGGACGCCAGGTCGACCGGCTTCAGCACAAACGGATACCCGATCGCCGCTGCCGCTTCCTCCACCTCCGTCCAGCTAAACGCGAGCCGGTAATCCGGGTTCGGTAATCCTGCCCGGTCCAGCGCCTGGCGCAGCAGATGCTTGTGCCGGACCGTCCTCACCTCAGCCGGAAACGGGCACGGAATGCCGAGCGCCTGAGCTACCTCCCGAACGACCTCGATGTAATAGTCGCACACGGTAATGACGCCATCGAAGCGATATGGCTTCAGAAACGCAATCAAGCCCGAAGTATCGTTTGTTTCTGTTACAAAAACCGTGCTCGCGTACCGCATCACCGGATGCTGCTCTGTGCTCAGCGCTGTCTGGTAATGCTCCGGCTTGCGGGTTACGAACGTGTAGGTATGCCCGAGCGATTTGAGCAGCGGCGGCAGCAAATTACCGCTTGCCCCTACCCAGCTTTCAATCATCAATAAATGAGCCATAACCGACCTCCTCGCTTTTAAACGTAATTATTACTATTAAATCTCATGAGAAAATATACTATAGCTGGGGAATAGCTGTCAATCGTTTCTTTTCAAACAGCTGAAAAAGACCTTGCCAATGTGGCAAGGCCTCCAATCCGAGCAACCAGCGCTGCACAAGCCGGGGCTGACTGCCGAAGCTTGCCGCCGCGCAAAACGTACAGCTACGAACCGCGCCGCCGCCAGCCAAACACGCGGACATGCACAATCGCCTTTGTCACCCAGTGGGCAACGATATATAGGACAATAAAAATAATGACGAGCGGCTTGAAAAAAATCCACGCCAGAAACCAGCACAGCAGCAGCTGCCAGCCCTTCATTCTGCGAATAAATTTCATCGGCAGCAGAAAGATGCGAAACAGCTTGTGGCTGTTTTGCAAGGCTTCGAGATATTCATCCTGACATTGCTTGTTGTCGGGATTTTGCCTGACAGCGCTGCTCATATACGTTTCCTGCAGCGAGTAATCGCCGCGATGAGCGGCTGCCCAGGCCAAATACAGCAGCGCATCAGGCATTTCAACGGTTTGCCGCCGAACCTGGCGGTCCAGCTGCTCGGATTGCTCGAACTTGCCAAGCTGCGCTTCGATATAGCTGAGCATGGACAAGTAATACGGGTCGTCAGGGTGCAGGCGCAGCGCCTGCATCAAATGCTCCCTCGCATCCTTATGCTCGCCCTTCGCGCATAAAGAATTTGCCAGCAGACTATGGTACACCGTCTGGTACGGATTTATACGCAGCGCTTGATGCGCCGCTTCCATGAAGGCCTTCCTGTTGCCTGAATCATGGTAGGCCAGGACACGCACCAGCCAGGCGTTGTCATGCTCCGGCTCGCGCTTCAGCGCCTCTGCAGACCAATGCAGCGCCTTCTCGAAATCGTCCATCAGCATATAAATGTGCGCAATCAAGGCCAGCGCATCCGCTTCCTCCGGATGCTCGCGCAGCACATTTTCCGCTTCCCGCAGAGCCTCCTTATACCGCTTCCATTCGATCAACTGGTATGCCGCCGCATAGGCGTTTCGCTCCACCTTGTTTTGCTCCGCCAATCCGTTCTCCGGCTCCTTCCGCTACTTGATTCCGTGTTTTTTCATATAATCCAGCACAATCTGGTAATCCTGGTTCACATCGCTGAAGGTTGCATAGTTTTTGGCCGTCGAAAACCATTCCAGCGTGGTCGCCTTGCGTGCTTTCACCGCCGCCTTCATGTCCTGCTGAGTAATCGGCTCGATCTCCCCGCTCTCCAGCATCCGCTCCATGGCGCCTTCCACCGCATCGCTGACGACCTGCTCCAGATCGGCCCCGGAGAAATACTTCGTCTCGGCGGCAACCTTCGCCATATTCAGCCCCTGCACAGGCTTGCCGGCCAGCTTGAGCTCCAGAATCGTCTGGCGCTCCGCTTCCTCCGGCGGCGGCACAAATACGAGATGATTAAACCGGCCCGGACGCCGCAGCGCCGAGTCCAGGTACCAGGGCGTATTCGTTGCGCCGATCACAAAAACGCCGTCATTTTCCGCCTGCAGCCCGTCAAGCTCCAGCAGCAGCTGGTTGACCAGCATCCGGTCATGGTGCTGGCGCATCTGGTGCCGGCTGCCGCCCATCGCGTCCAGTTCGTCGATAAAGATGACGCAAGGCTTGCTCTGACGCGCCTTCTCGAAGAAATCGTGCAGGTTATGCTCGCTTTGGCCCACATACATCGACAAAATCGCCTGCAGCTCAATATGAATGAAATTCGCTTCAATTTCCCCCGCGACGGCCCGCGCCAGAAACGTTTTGCCGCAGCCCGGAGGCCCGAACAGCAGCAGACTGCCGCCAGCCGATTTGCCATATGCGGCGAACAGCTCCGGCTGCTTCAACGGCAAAATAAAATTCATGCGGATTTTCTTCTTCACATCGTCCAGCCCGCCTACATCCGCAAACGTTTCCGCCGGCTTGTCCGACTCCACCAGCGATTGATCCTCTTTATTAAACTGGATCAGCTTCAGATGCTTGCGCCTTTGCGCCGCCAGATCATCAGATTCAGACATGTCTCCCTCTCCTTGACTCCCGCAGGAAATTGATGATTCTCCGTTCTACTCGCTTACACGCCCTGTTATCATTTCTCCTCGCCTACACGCTCTGCTATCTATAAATCTCTATCGCTTGCAAATTCCTGTCACGTTCCGCAAAAGGTGCGGTAGCCGCAGCTCGAAGGCCCGGGCGGCTCAGCATAACCCGCTTGCTCCGGCGTATGCGCGAACGGATTCGCCAGCGCCGCAAGCAGCCGTTCCATCACACTCAGATCGCCTCGCTCCACAGCGGCGGCCAGCGCCTCCTCCACCCGGTGGTTGCGCGGGATCAGTGCGGGATTGCTGCTGCGCATCAGCTCGCGCGAGGCCGCCTCATCCTGCTGCTGTCTGCCGAGCCGCGCTTGCCATAGTCCTTGCCACGCTGCATATTCAGCGCTTGCGAACAACCCCGAGCCTTCGCAGCGTTCAAACGTCAAGGCAAGAAACGTATTCGTATAATCCGCCTCATGCTGCTGCATCAGCGCCAGCAGGTCCATGATCAGCGTTTCGTCCTCCGGCTCTTCGCCGAACAGGCCAAGCTTGGCCCTCATCCCGGCCAGCCAATGCTGGCGGTACTGCTCCATAAACCCGCCCAGCGCCTCCTCCGCAAGCGCAACAGCCTGCTCCTCGTCATCATGCAAAATCGGCAGCAGCGCCTCGGCCAATCTCGCCAAATTCCACACCGCAATGCGCGGCTGGTTTCCGTAGGCGTAACGTCCCTGCGTATCAATCGAGCTGAACACCGTTTCCGGGTTATATGCATCCATAAACGCACATGGGCCGTAGTCAATCGTCTCGCCGCTCAGCGCCATATTGTCTGTATTCATCACGCCATGGATGAAGCCGACAAGCTGCCATTGGGCAATTAACCTCGCTTGGCTGGCAATCACCTCCCGCAGCAAGGACACAACCTGGTTTTCAGCCCCCGCCGCTTGCGGAAAATGCCTGTCCAGCGTGTAGTCCGCCAGCGCCTGAATATCCTCCTTTGTGCCCCAGCCCGCTGCATATTGAAAGGTGGCGACGCGCAAATGGCTTGCCGCTACGCGGGTTAACACCGCGCCCGGCAGCTCCGTCTCCCGGTAAATCGACTCGCCCGTCGCCGTCACCGCCAGGCTGCGGGTTGTCGGAATGCCAAGGCTGGCCATCGCTTCGCTAATGATATATTCGCGCAGCATCGGCCCCAGCGCCGCACGCCCGTCGCCTCGACGGGAGTACGGCGTCGGTCCTGAGCCCTTCAGCTGAATATCCATCCGCTCGCCGCGCGGCGTCAGCTGCTCGCCGAGCAGCAGCGCCCGCCCGTCTCCCAGCATGTTGAAGTTCCCGAACTGATGTCCCGCATACGCCTGCGCCAGCGGCAGCGAACCTTCGGGAATCCGGTTCCCGGCCAGCGTCTCCGCCCCCTCTGCGCTGTGCAGCGCCTGAGCATTCAAGCCAAGCTCCGCCGCCAGCGCGTCATTGACAATCACCAGCTCCGGCGCCCGCACCGGCGTCGGGTTCAAGCGTGTATACATCAGCTCAGGCAGCCGCGCATAGCTGTTGTCGAAGTTCCAGCCAATTTCGCTGCTCGTTCTGGTTGTGGATGCTGTATGGGTTGAATGGATTGGGTTGGTTTTGTTTTCTTCCATCGGATCTCCCTACTTTTCGAGTGGTTTATGGCATTATCCGGATTATACCATATTCGTTGTAGGGATTGCTTGAAGGGAGGTGTGGAGGGGCGGGAGCCTGGCGGCATAAAGCTTCTTGAGTTTCTTGTGCTCTTTTTCCAGGGGAGCTGCTGTTCAATTTATCCTGCTCTACAAAATAAAAAACGGCATCGCAGCCGTTCATTGATTAGATTTGGTGGAGCTTGGAACTGAATTTTCCATTATCATTTCATCACAATTAACCGGCTCTACGGCCGTTTCGATACAGCAAATAAAGCAAATACGGCGCTCCAATCAGCGACACCATCAATCCTGAAGGGACTTCTTTCGGCAAAGCAACCAAACGTCCCGCCACATCCGCCGTTGTCAGCAGCAAAGCGCCGATGAGCATGGAGAGCCCCATCATTTTGCGATGAGCCGTTCCGGTAAGCAGTCTTGCCGCATGCGGAGCCAGCAATCCGATAAATCCGACGGTGCCTACGGTGGCGACAACTACCGCCGCCAATGCGACTCCCAGGCTTGCCGCCAGCAATCGATCCCGCTTGACGCGTTGTCCGACTCCTGTCGAAACCTCGTCGGTAAAGGACAATAATTCCACGCGCTTTCCCAACCACCAGGCGATCGGGATAAGAAGAGCCGAAACGATGACTAATGGAATCGTATCTGTCCATCCTCGCGCATACGTACTGCCCGCAAGCCAGATGAGAGCAGCCGTAAAGCTTGTCGTCCGCAGCACCAGAATTTGAATGACGGCCGTACCTACCGCGGAGATGCTGATCCCCGCCAGAAGCAACATTCCAGGCTCCAGACCGCTGCGCCAAGCGGCCGCGAAAATAACAATGGCGACGATAACCGCCCCAGCAAATGCGCATAACCCCATCAGCCATCCCGGCGCATAAGGCCATATAACCAACAGGGCCAGCACCCCCGCACCTGCGCCGGATGTAACCCCGACGACTGACGGATCGGCCATCGGATTGCGCACGGCACTCTGAATCAATAAGCCGGCTGCCGCCAGCGCCGCGCCGCCAAGCCAGGCGGCAGCCATGCGCGGCAAACGCAATTGCCACACCAGATGATGAAGCGATGGTTGCCCATGGCCCGATAAGGTCTGGATAAACTGTTCGATGGCCAGCATGGAATGCCCTGAACGCAAGCATCCATATAGGGTGACGCCGAGCAAAGCCAAGCCCAGCAGGAGATAGGCCGTGAACATTCGCGCTTTGTTGGCTCTGAATCTGGAAGCCCCAGACATCGGGGGCGTCCCGGCGAATCCGCCAATTCCTTGACGCTTCTTTTGCGCGCGCATCACAAATACGACCAACCAACCGCCGCCAAGCAATGCCGTCACAGCTCCGACAGGAAGCGTGCCGTAAGTCGCCTGAAACATGGAGGTCAGCGAATCGGCAACGAGCAAAAGCCCTGCCCCCAGCATCGCGCTTGCGGGAATCAACAAACGGTGCTGCCGAATGCCGGTCAGTCGAATGATATGCGGCGCGAGCAGACCGATATACCCGATGGGACCAGCGAGGCTCACACTGAGCGCCGCAAGTGCAATGGCGATTCCGGACATCGCCGCCTTCGTCCACATCATTCGCTGTCCCAGCGAAGCCGCTGACTCCTCTCCAAGCGTCAGCAGATCAAGGGATTTGGCGAAAAGAAAAACAATCGCCAACCCGATGACCATCCAGTGCCATGTGAGCTGAACGCCTTGCCAGTTGTTCTGCATCAAGGAACCCGAACCCCAGACGAACAAGTGGCTGGCATCTTCCAAATACAAAATTTGCACCATACTCGTCAGTGAAGACAGCAACAAGGTGACAATTAAACCGGACAGCACCAGTCGAAGCGGCGGTGCCCGATAACCCCCGGCCAGCACATAAGCCATGCCGGCCGCCAGAACGCCGCCAGCAAGAGCAAAGACAAATGGAAACCGATGAAGCAGGAAGGGACTCCATATCGTTCCTGCTACGACTGCCAAGTAAGCTCCCGCATTAATACCGAGCGTGCCCGCAGAAGCGAGCGGATTGCGCAGCACCGTCTGCAGCAGCACACCGCTGGCAGCCAGAGCAGCTCCACAGAGCATGCCCGCAACCGCCCGCGGTAAACGCAGCCCCCATATGGCCTGATCAACGACCGACCCTTGCCCATGCAGAAGAGAACGCATCACATCAGATACGCTGATGTCTACTTGCCCCTGCGTTACATGAAGCAAAAAGAGCAGCGCCAGAAGCAGGGCGCTTCCTCCGATCACACTGACCGCCTTCCCATTCGCTTTCATTGCCCGGTCAACGCCTTGACAACCTCACCGACCAGCCCCTTGGCGCTGATTGGTCCGCCATACGCCCACATCCGCCGATCCATCGCATAAACGCGCTGCTGTTTGACGAAAGCCAATTCGTTCCATAACGCATTGGCTTTCAGTTGATTCTGCAATCCGCCTGTACTGTCCGTGTTTAAATAAATCAAGGAAGCATCCTGGTAATCCATTAACGCTTCTACAGTTGTCACCGTCACGCCCCGTTGTTCAAACATCGCAGGCTGATAGACGTGATGTAATCCGATTTCTTTCATGATTCGCGCGCCTTGGGAATTTCCGGTGAACAACCATACGGAAGGACCCGATTGACCAGGTGTCATTTGGGCAAATACAACCTTCGCTCCCGCTTTATTCGCCGCTTTCAGCTTCCCTTTCGCCTCGTCATACACCTTTTGCAAGTCCTCAAGCTGCTGCTCGGCTTCATCCCCTTTGCCTACCATATCTGCAATCACACGGAAGGTTTCCGTCATTTCTTCGTACTGCTCCTTCCCTTCCGGCGGATAGGGATCAAAGACCATGGTCGGCGCAATGGCATTTAGCTTCTCATAGTTCTTTTGAACAAAATACACATTGGTCAAAATGAGATCCGGCTGAAGCTCGGCAATGATTTCGAGATTAGGCTCCTGCCGGCCGCCGACATCCACAACCTCGGACCCCAACGCAGGCTGTATATTCACCATGGTGTTAAAGCCTGTCGGTGAACCAATATCCGCTACGCCGACCGGCGTAATCCCCAGCGCCAGCAGATCTTCCGTATAACTGAAATCCAGTGCCACGATTCTTTTGGGCGTTTCGGTCAACCTTACTTCGCCTAACGGATGCTTGAATATACGAACCTCTTCCTGGTTGAGCGATGGCTGCCGATTCTCGGAACAACCGGTCAACACCACTAGAACCAAAACCATAACTGTGAAGACAAACCCTTTTCTAACTCCCATCCTTATGTGCTCCTCTCTATGAATGATAATGATTATCACATACATTCATAGCTCACCTCTACCCCAGAAAGACGCTCGGCAACCTATTAAGGACGGCAAAACGGACATACACCAGATGACGATGCATGTCCGTTTCGTTTGTAAAGGATTCTGTTTTTATCGTTCAAGATGCTGCCCATATTGACTTGGATTGCAGCCATATTGCTTTCTGAAGGCGGCAGCGAATTGGCTCGGGTTGCTGTATCCAACCGCCATAGCCGCATCGCATACCCTCATCCGATTCGTCTCCAGCAGCCATGCCGCTTTTTGCATTCTTTGTTCGCGGACAAATTCAAAGATCGTTTTATCGAATAAAGTCCGGAAGCCTGCTTTTAGTTTTGTTGTGCCCATTCCCGCTATTTTCGCCAGCTCCTGAATGGAAAGAGGATGATCCAAATGCTCGATTATCGCTCTGCGAACGTGATGCAGCTTCTCAAGGTCATTGCGATGGAGTGTCGTTAATTCTTTGCTCGGCAGCTCATAGGTCGGCAGCTCATGAATAAAGAGAGTGATCAGCTCCAAAACCTTGCTTTCCATAAACAATCGCTTCAGCGCCCCGTCATATTCACACGTCCACATCGCCTGCAAAATCGCTTGAACAGCCGGTGAAATGGCTTGGCCGCGAATGGTATTTTTATAGGCGTGCAGCATCTGCCGCAGTTTGCGATTCTCCTCCCCGTCGGCAAAATACGCATCCAGTATACCCGGACTCATTCGAATCTTAATGGCATTGTTCTGGATAGCTGAGCTTGTCTCCAAATAGACTTTGGTTTGATGGGTAAAAAACACCGTACTCTCCGAACCGGATAAGCTCGTACAAATGGCATTATTCCATTCACAGTAGCTTTCTCCGCTTAAGCGATAAACCAAACCCAAAACCTGGCACTCCTGGTCGATCCTCAATCTCAGATTTTGATGCAGATTTAAACGCTCCAGTAAAACTTCCATCCCGGGACGAATAACCATCCGGTGAATCGTGCCATTTCCAAGTTCATTCGGAAGGATCAGTTGTTGTCCCCAACTTGAACGAGACAGTTCCCTCTCCAGCCCCGTCGATAAATGTTCCATATATTCGTGCATGCGGGTTAATTTGAATTTGTGCTGCATAAAGCCACTTCCTCGATATCTATGATGAGTATTATTCTCATTATAGAATACCATAAGGAATGATGCAGGATTGTTTTTCTAGTGCTATCGGTTTAACCCCTTTCTTTCGGACCAGACACCTCTTATTCGAAACTTGGCATAGATTTGCGTGATCTTGCTTCGGTTTTCGCATCCTTGCATCCAGGTTAGATCATACGCTTGTTGATAGCTCTCAAACTCGTGCCGCTGGTAACACTCCGATTCCAGAATGGCATGGAACGACTCGATATGCGCGTTCTTGTTCGGCGTCTTCGGCGGGATGCGTTCGTGAACGATTTGAAACTGTTCACAGGCCTCTGCAAACCGGTGACTCATGAACTGTGGACCATTGTCAGAGCGAATGACTGGCCGATTCGTTTTGTCAAAGAGCTGGCGCTTCATCAGCGCTTCCTGCGTGATTTGAACCAAGTCCTTGGCCTCGCAGGACAGGCCGTGATGATAGGCGACGATTGCTCGGTCGAACACATCGATGCGGCCCAATTCCCTCGCCCAACGCAGCACCATCTTCGGATCCAGTTCAAGCGAGATAGCCAGTAAAAATAACAGCCCTCTACTAACCATTTCATTTTGGAGTTCAAATCGGGTATTTTAAAGGTGAACCAGAGGTAAATACCTTATTTGATCTCTGGTTACACGGTTCGCTTCGCACCAGGTCTTCATGGTTTGGTTGCTCCATTTATAATTCACGATGCAAGCAATCCATTATTATTGAAACAGTCGCAGTTAAGTGTATTGCGTAAGCCCACTGTATGGCTGAGCATTGCAACAACTTGCTTTATTTTCGCTACGATGTTTGTCGTGTATAGCTATTTTGCCGAATATATGGGGCAGCATCTGAGCATAAACGAAAAAATCGTGAGCTTACTTCTGGTCGCATTCGGTCTTAGTGGTGTAGCGGGCAACTGGTATGCCGGCAAATTATTGGACAGACGCCTGACCAGAAACACTCTGTTATACCCGGTTGCATTGGCGGTATGTTATCTTGTCCTTCAATATACAAACGCGTCGCTCATTTGGATTATCGGAATTGTGGTATTATGGGGCGCCGTACACACAAGTGGACTTATCGTCGGCCAGCTCTGGTTAACAACGGAAATTCCTGAGGCGCCAGAGTTTGCGAATAGTCTGTATGTCTCCTTTTCCAATCTTGGGGTTACAATCGGTACAACTGTAGGTGGTCTACTTATCACCCATTCGGGAACGGGAGACATCGTATGGGGAGGATATTTATTTGCTGCACTGGCCTTGATCTGCATTTCCTTAAGCTCCATATTGCAAGCAAAATTGAAGTCCTCTTCCGTAATGAACAGTAAGCATTGAGAAAAACACAGTCCCATTTAAAAATCCTTGGTAGAGCCTTCCACAAAATTTCCAAATTTATTAACTTTATTCGTACCATATGCTCCACTATACAAAAGAAAATTGAATAAAGAAATACGCTCAGAGGGCATTAAACTGTAGAAAAAGGCATGTACAAAGGCACTCCGCTTAGAGCGCCTTTGTATCGCCAACTTAAATCATATTATTCCGTTTCCAGTAACCGTGCCAACCCCAGATGACACCTGCTTATACTGTGAACGTCAAATAGACCCCACCTAGCAGTCAGAATGGGGTTTGTGTATGATGAATGTAAATTAGTTCATACGGCAGGAATCCGGCAACTGCCGCGACCATGGCATGAACGGGGCTAAGGCCTCTGGTTCATTGACATCGGTGAGCTGCGGCAACTGCTCAAACAGGTAAGCGTCGCGGAGCAGTTCGGGTTCAAAACCGGGCGTAATCTCGATCCGGGCAATGCCAACCTGTACGTGAAGGGAGGCTGTTATGCGCGCGATGGGCTAGCCACGGTAACAGGACGGAAGGTTGGCATGGAGCCGGCCCTTGTTTGTCTTTGCGTTTTGTATAGCCAATATTTTAATTGGTGAACGGTCAGGTTCTGCTCAGCGCACCAAGATTTCATCGTTTGGCCGCTGGCCTGATAGGCCGTGATTCGTTCGCTCCATAAGGCTTGTAAATGATTTTCCAAGGTAACATCCATCCTCTCGTGGGCGTGATGGATTTATTATGCTGGATGGGTTCGCTTACGAATAGGTGTGATTAGTTTGACGCTTACCGTCATTCACGATGATACCATTGCTCAGAAGACCAAGCCTTCGTCACAGGCTGAGGCTCCGATGGAGCTCACCGGTTTTCATCATTCGCATCTGCTCGGCAAGGTCGTGTGGGGCCATCAGCTTCAAACTACCGTGGTGGGATGTGCGGACGTGTCGGTATGAAGGTGCGTTGAATGAAATGGACAATGCTGTCGTCCTGTTGTCTGGCCGGAGCAGGCGTTTGGGGAACCCAAAGCGCTACATGAGTTCCTATGCACCGATGTTTCCTTGGAGACGGAAACCATTTCGGCATACTACGCCAAACGATGGCCGATTGAGATCTTTTTCCGCCAGTGCGGTGTTCCCTTTCATGTCGTTTGTGAGCAGTTCAAACTGGCATAAGGATATCTGTAATTTTTTGTATTCGTTTTTGCTCATTTATAGCTTTTAGATGTTCTGATGTAAGTTCAGCTAAAAATAGCGTCTCCCCTAAGGATTTTCTTGCCTTAAATTTTTCGTACACTCCCATTGAGCAACTCCTCCTGCATTTATCACATCGCACTCTCGTTTTCTCGGCGAATTATCTCCAACAAGAAAAGACCAGCACCCTCGCGCTGATCTCCCCCCTTACATCTAAAAATAATGACGATACACACCCCACATCCACCGACCAAATAACACCAACACACACAACTCATCTAACCCTACAACGTACTAACTCGCAGCTCATAAAAATACTGCACAATTGGATGCTTTAGCTTCATCTTCTCGGTCATGTTTAAAATTCGTTTTTTCCCAACCCGCCTGTCCACCAAAGCTAGAACATTCAATAAAATATCATGGCTCTCCAGGCTTTCCTCTATAGAAATGGATAAAAACCGATTAGCTACAACGGTAAAATTTGATTTGCTTAATGATGACTGTGCCGCCAAAAGCTCCTTGGCATGTTCTGAAATTTTTCTACTTCTTGCAATGACTTGTAGACGATCCTCCGGAACGGCTCCTTTGGTCTCTGTTCTGACGGCTTCAATTTCTTCATAGTTGATAGGAATTTGGATACTCGAATCATTCTTAATTTCCAGCTCCGTCTGATACCATCTGATTAAATTAGCTGGACCACTCATATTGAGGATATTCTTTTTATCTACGGCAATATAACAAAGCCCTGCTTTATCGGGTAAATAACGGTAGCTGGTTGCACGGTATTCGACCCTTCCATATAACGCTGGACAGAGAAAGCTATCCAGTTGTTGCTTCAATTTACTCCAGGACATGGAACCTCCTATGTTGCATATGATAAATACCTAATGTGGCAGTCGTTCTGCTATCCATCATACAACAACCGGCGCAACGATCAAATAGCACTCAAATCTCCGAGCAATTCGCACAACAGACGTGTATCGCGATTTATCGGTTGAACACTTGCCCTATCCGCCTCATCTCACGTTGCGCTCCACTGACCCGCTGCGACGCTGCCTTGCAGTACAAAAAGCTGCCAACCCGTTCGAGGTCCGCAGCTGTTCTTGTTTTTGTCAGGCCTTCTTCACGGGTATCCAGATTTCGCTGCGGAAAACGGGCGATGTCACATCCTTATGCTCGTTCCATAGCAGCTCCGGCCCCTCTGCTTGCTCGTATTGCGAGGACGGGAACCACTCCGCATAAATCCGCCCCCAAATTTCCTGCAGCGTACCGGGAAACGGTCCAACAGCTTCGAACACCGCCCACGATGCTGCGCCAACCTCCAACTGCGCGAAGGACGCAGGACATTCCTCTGTCGTCGCCACGCCGATTATATGGTCCAGTTCCCCCTGCTCCTCCATCCGCCCTTCGGAAAAATGCACGGAGCCGCTGATCATGCCAAACGGGGCCGTGTTGGACAGCTGTTTCAGCTCTGCGATCATCGGCTCGTTTAAGCTTTTCCACATTTTTTCGATTTCGGGATTTACGCCGTGAAACTGGATCGGCACCCGTTTGCGCAAGCCGACGATGCGAAACGCGCCCTTTTCCTCCAACCGGTAATTCATATCCGCTCCTCCTCTGACAATCAGCTGGAAGGTCATCTTTGGACATACCTTCAGCGATGGTCCATAACTTTTGGCTTCGGAAGGCGTGACGCCGTGGTACAGCTGGAAAGCTTTTGCGAAGGCGTCCGGCGAGCGGTATCCGTATTTGACGGCAATGTCGATGACCTTTCTGTCACTGCCTTGCAGGTCAAATGCGGCCAGCGTCAGCCGTCTGCGGCGGACGTACTCGGACATCGTCAGCCCGGCCAACGAGGAAAACATCCGCTTGAAATGGTATTCCGAACATAACGCCCGTCTAGCCGCCTCCTTGAAATCTACCTCGTCAGCTAAATGGTCTTCGATATAAGCAAGCGCATTGTTCATATGCTCCAGCAGGTTCATCGGCTTCACTCCTTCCTGCACCTTGAGAATAACAGACCCGGAGCCTCCGCGTCCGACAGTTCAGGCACGAAATTGACGGGTTGGGCTGCGCGTCCTTTAATCGGCTTCATGGCAAAGGGACGCTTCCCTTCATGGAAAGTCTATCACATTCATCGTCATAAGATTAAATTTTGGATATAAAATCAGGTTACATGGTACCTAACATTCAAAACAGGACCTCGTCACATTCGACAAGGTCCTGTTGTATTGCCTGCACAGCTGCAGCAATTCCGTACATGTATCACATTTTACTTAACCCGCCCGGATTCCTGCTTCGCACCTAACATCAAAGCGCAGTTTTCGCCGCGTAGCTTTCCCGCGCCTGCTTGGTGGCCAGCACCATATGACGCAGCGATTCCACGGTTTCCTCGTATTTGCGTGTTTTCAGACCGCAGTCCGGATTGATCCAAAACTGCTCCGGATCAAGCACACGCAAGGCGCGGTCGATCATGCCGCTCATTTCCTCAACCGAAGGCACACGCGGGCTGTGAATATCATAGACGCCCAGGCCGATGCCTTTATCATAAGTATGCTTCTCGAAGCTTTCAATCAGCTCCCCGTGGCTTCGCGACGTTTCAATGGAGATGACGTCCGCATCGAGGTCGTGAATCGAACCGATCATATCATGGAACTCGCAGTAGCACATATGGGTATGAATTTGCGTCTCGTCCTGCACGGTCGAGGTGGACAAGCGGAAGGCCCGCACAGCCCAGTCCAAATAATGCGCCCCCTGCTCCTTCTTCAGCGGAAGCCCTTCGCGCAGCGCAGGCTCATCGACCTGAATCATCCCGATTCCGGCCGCTTCCAGCGCCTCAACTTCATCCCGGAGCGCCAGCGCGATCTGGTACGCGACTTCCTCCCGCGGCTTGTCATCCCGCACGAAGGACCAGTTGAGAATCGTGATCGGTCCTGTCAGCATGCCTTTGACCGGAGCGTCCGTCAACGACTGTGCATACACCGTCTCGGCTACCGTCATCGGCGCTGTAAACTCCACATCCCCATAAATGATCGGCGGCTTCACGCAGCGTGATCCGTACGACTGCACCCAGCCGTTAGCGGTAAAGGCGAACCCGTCCAGCTTCTCGCCGAAAAATTCGACCATATCCGTCCGCTCAAATTCACCGTGTACAAATACATCCAGTCCCAGCTCGCTCTGCACGTCAATCCAGCGTTTAATTTCCGCCTGAACAAACGCCGCATATTGCGCGTCTGTCCATTCTCCCTTGCGCCACTTCAACCGTGCGCCTCGTACCTCCGGCGTTTGCGGAAAGCTGCCAATGGTCGTTGTCGGCAGCAGCGGCAAGTTCCAGCGCTTCTGCTGCGCTTCCCGCCGGACCTTCAGGTAGCTGGAGCGGTTCACCGGCTGAGACGCCAGCTCGGCGATCCGCTCGCGCACTTGGCTGCGGGCGCGGGACGGCGAGCTTTGCAGCGCCTCGCGGCTTTGCTGCGCTGCTGCCAGCTCGCCGGCTACCGCTTCAGTTCCAAGCCGGCCGGCTTGAGTCAGCAGCACGATTTCAGCCAGCTTCTCCTCGGCAAAAGCAAGCGCATCACGCAGGACAGGCTCCAGCTTGCTTTCCTTTGCAGCGCTTACCGGCACGTGCAGCAGACTGCTGGACGGCTGGATCACAATGCGATCTGCCGCAACAACCGCTCCAAGGGCCTGGAGAAGGTCCAGCTTCTCAGCCAGATCGGCTTTCCAGATGCCTCGGCCGTCGATCAGTCCTGCGCCCAGCACCTTGTCTGCGGGAAACCCATGCTTCTGCAGGGAGGCCAGATTCCGCCCGCCGTCATGAACAAAATCAAGGCCGATGCCATGTACCGGCAGCGCGACAACCGCTTCGTAGGCATCAACAGCCTCGAAGTACGTTTGCAGCTGCAGCTTCACTCCCGGCGCTTCTTGCGTCAAGTAATCGTAGATCCGGGCGATGTGAGCCACGTCCTCTGGCTTCACGGTCGTCGCCAGGATCGGCTCGTCCACCTGCACCCATGCGACGCCTTCGGCAGCCAGCTCACGCAGCACCTGTGCGTACAGCGGCAGCAGCTGGTCAATCCAGAAGGACAATTGCTCCGGCGCGTAGCCCTTCGACAGCTTCAGGAACGTATACGGCCCGACCAGCACCGGCCTGCCTTCGATCCCCAGCTCGGACTTCGCCTCGCGGTAAGCGTCCAGCAGCCGGTTTCTTGTCAAGCTCGGCGTTCTGCTGCCCAGCTCCGGGACGATATAATGGTAGTTTGTATTGAACCACTTCGTCATCTCGCAGGCCGTAGCCTCCTTGCTGCCGCGCGCCATCGCGTAATAGACCGCCAGATCAGGCTCGCCGCCTGCATAAGCGAACCGCTCCGGCACCAGTCCGAACATCGCTGCGGTGTCCAATATATGATCGTAATACGTGAAATCGCCCACTGGAATCGTGTCCAGACCGCGCTCCTGCTGAACCTTCAAGTTGTGCAGGCGAATCGTTTTCAGCGTCGCGTGGAAATCGTCCTCCGCCAGCTTGCCTGCCCAGAAAGCCTCCAGCGCCTTCTTCCATTCTCTGTCTTGACCAATGCGGGGATACCCCAAATTACCGCTGCGCATATGTTGATCTCTCCTTCATCTCTGTGTCAGTCATTTGATAAGAAGAAGATAACATATCCGATTTGCTATAACATAACACTGATAATCTATGACTAGTTATAACGAAAAGCTATATCTCAGCCGATGGCGCGATGCTCCGCTGCAGCGCTTCAATATAGGCGGCTCCCAGCTTGGACAAAGCCGCATGCCGATGGGCGATCCACCCTACATGGATGGTCTCTTCACTCGCCAGCGGCACGGGAATGATCTCGTTGCCGTTCAGATCGGCGCTCAGCACCCCGGTCGAAATCGTATATCCGTTTAAGCCGATCAGCAAATTAAACAGCGTCGCCCGGTCGTTTACGCAAATGCTTTTACGGCGGGACAGCGTGCTCAAAATCTCCTCGGAAAAATGAAACGAGTTGTACTCCCCCTGCTCGAAGTACAAGTACGGATAATCCTGCAATTGATCAAGTGTCACGATCGCCTGGCAGGCCAGCGGGTTATGAATGCTGACGAACACATGCGCCTTGGCCGTAAACAAGCTCGTAAACGCCAAATTGGCGTTTTTCAACAGCCGGTTCATCACCTTGGCATTAAATTCATTGATGTACAAAATCCCGATTTCACTGCGCTGGCTGCGCACATCCTGGATAATTTCATGGGTTTTCGTTTCGCGCAGCGCAAGCTCGTATTCATCCTGTCCATGCTCCCGGACCAGCTCCACGAACGCATTGACGGCAAACGCGTAATGCTGGGTCGAGACGGAGAAATGCTGCGGCGCGGGCTTGGCATTTAAATACCGGCTCTCCAGCAGCTCCGCCTGCTCAATGACTTGACGGGCATAGCCGAGAAACTCGGCGCCCTCCTTGGACAAGGAAATGCCTTTATTCGTGCGCTCGAAAATGGTTACCTGAATTTCCTGCTCCAGCTCCTTGATCGCATTCGAGAGGCTGGGCTGGGAAATAAACAGCCGCTTGGCCGCCTCGTTCATCGAGCCGCGCGCCGCGACCTCAAGTACATATTTAAGCTGCTGCAGCGTCATTGCCGCTTCACCTCTTCCTGCCAATATGACCCGTTTTCCTACACCCTGAACGTGCGCTCCTAATCCTCAAAGCGGATTTTACGAATAGGCTTGCGGTCCGAAGTCCGAACGATAATTCCCTCGGACTTCCCGCTGGCGTCCAGACCGACCTGCGTCGCAGCATATTGCTGCAAATTCCTTGCCAGGCTGCTTGAGCAGCACGATAAGTGAATTTTCACCGTCCACCTTCTCGTAAACAAATACCTCATCGGCAGCTGCGAACCCCATGCGCTATTCGCCTCTCCTGTTTGATGGCTTAAGCTGAGCGGGGAAGCCCGGCTTTTTCCCAATGATACCTTATCTGTGAAGCTGGGGACAGCCCCTGAGATCATTAGCCGGACAAAGCTGGAATTGACCGGGCAAATCAAGTATACTAACCGCAACAAGCAGACGCTGCTTTCCTTATTTCAACGATGCGAGAAGGAACGATCATGAGAACAAAAGCAACGATTCGCGATGTCGCCCGCGAAGCCGGCGTGTCCATTGCAACGGTGTCCAGAGTCATCAACGGACAGGACAAGGTGAAGCCCGCAACTCGCGAGCTGATCGAAGCTGCGATCGACAAGCTGAGCTTTCGCCCGAACCAGGCGGCCCGGACGATGAATCGCATTCAAACCCGGACGATCGGGCTGCTTGTGCCCCATATTACAAGCGAGTTTTGGGCGACCTTTGCCGAGGTGATTGAAGCGCAGCTCTGGGCAAACGGCTATTCGCTGCTGATCGGCTTCGATAATATGAGCGAGCGCAAGCAAAGGTCGCTGCTTGATATTTTCGGGCAAAAAGAAGTGGACGGCATCATTATGGGTTATACGTCGGCGTTTTTTATCGAGCAGCATCTCGATGAGCTGCTTCGCTCCGGCAAGCCGGTTGTCGCCTTTGACAGCAGCTCGCCGCTTGTGCCGTCCGTGTCGGTCAACCGGCTGCAGGGGATGAGCGACGCTGTCCGTCATCTGATGGCGCTCGGACATGCGGACATTGCCTTTATCGGGTATTCCCAAGCGTCGGCGCACGAGTTTCAGGCTGCGCTGGCTTCGGCCGGAGCCACGATCCACGAGCAGCTGTTTATCCGGACGACCGGCGCCAATTCTTTTCTGATTGAAGCGGGGTATGACGGCGCGAAGCGGCTGTTGCAGGCGGGGCATCGCTTGACGGCTGTTTTTTGCGAAAATGATTTGCTCGCGCTGGGTGCGATGCGGGCGCTGCATGAGCACGGCCTGCATGTCCCTGACGATATATCCGTCGTAGGCTACGACGACATCAGCACGGCCTGCTTTTATAAGCCATCATTGACCACGATCCGCAAGCCGACCGAGCAGGCCGGCAAGCAGCTGGTCGATATGATCATCGGCCTCATCGACGGCGCAGGTCCGATTCCCCAGGCCACACAGCTCTCCCCGACGCTGCTGATCCGCGAAAGCACGGCGGCTCCGCGAGGCGCAACACCGTGAGCCATGTAGTTCTGCCGAACATGATCCTACAGCCGAAGAAAGACTTGAATAATCAAAGCATTCCATTCTTATTGACACGGTAACTCAACTTTGGAACGTCGACAGTGGGAATCATTTCATATAGTGCTGTCAAGTTTAGGTGTTAGAAACTCAACTTTCGCAGCTTGAAATCGGCAAATAAGCCTTGATGTAGCTGGGCAAACCGGCGATCCACTGCTG